>NZ_JANJFJ010000096.1:0-13422 GCF_024626565.1 Microbacterium sp. zg.Y909 | reverse complement strand
ATCCGCGATCGGCGCTCGGCGGCATCCGCTCTGCCCAGGGAGGGTGTTGCAACGGACGCGCGTTCGTAGACTGGCACCCATGCGTGCCCTCACCGAGGACGAACTGCGCACGTCGTTCGTCAACGCCGGCTCCGACGACCTTCGCCTCGTCGCCGTGCCCGCCGACTTCCTGTTCGCCGACTGGGACCACCTCGACTTCTATGCGTGGCGTGATCCCCGCACCCGCAGCCGGGGATACGTGGTGGCGGAGGTCGAGGGTCAGCTGACCGGCGTGGTGCTGCGTGCGGCGGACGGGCCGAGTCGGGCGCGGTCGGCCATGTGCAACCTGTGCCACACGATGCAGCCCGCCAACCAGGTGACGCTGTTCACCGCCCGAAAGGCGGGGGATGCCGGTGCGCACGGCGACAGCATCGGCACCTACATCTGCGCCGATCTGTCGTGCCACGAGAACGTGCGGCTGGCCGCTCCGCTGGCTCCCAGCGAGGTTCGTGCGAGCGTCGACCGCCGCATCGACGGCACCAGGCAGCGCACCGAGGCGTTCGTGGCGCGGGTGCTCGACGCCGCCGACTGACTCGATTTCGGCCACTCGCCTTGACCGAGTACGATAGACAATCGCGCCTCCGATCGACTGACTAAGCCGGTCGGATGCGCCCTGGCGAGTTACCCAAGCGGCCAAAGGGATCTGACTGTAAATCAGCCGGCGTAGCCTTCGGGGGTTCGAATCCCTCACTCGCCACGGATGTGATGTCCCGCGACATGTGTCTCATGTGTCGCGGGACATCTGTCTTTCCGGCGGGCAACCGGGACGCCTTTCGAACGGGACCAGCGGTGCCGGTTTTGCCCCCCGATCAGCCGATGCCGTACGGTCGACGTACCGGCCAGGAGGGTGCTGAGCGATGGACCGAAGACGAACCGTCCGTGCTGCGGTCCTGCCCGTCCTCATATTCTGGTGGCTGTTCACGGGACTCTTCATCGCGAGCTTCTATGGGGGTCCGGCCGCCGTTGGCGAGGAGCGGGCGTGCATTGAACGGCACGTGGAGCTCGGCCTCGATCGCACGCTCACCGTCGAGGGAAGCTGGCAGCTGTTCCCGCTCGGACTCACGTGCTCGTTCACGATGCCTTCAGGTGAGCAGATCGTCTACGGCGCCGACTTGGTGCCGACGGTGCTTCTGGTGACGGGTGTCGTCCTGACTGTCGTGGGTGCCGTCGCCCTGTTCGTCTCGCACCGTGACCCCGAACGGCGGCAGCAGCGAGTGGGCGATCGCTCCCCGTAGGTCGCTGTTCGGGCGGCAGTTCGTGTTGCTCGGGAGCGCAGCGCGCCGCAGAACCTGCCACGGCTCGACGTACGCGAACCGCTCCTGCACGCGTGCGGCATCCGCCTGGTGCATGCCGTGCTCGATGCCGCGGGCGGGATCCATGCCCGCCTCCTCCGCGATCATGCGGTGGAAGTCGGCGTAGGCCATATTGATGCCACCGAGCGCGTAGGTCTTGCCGTGCTCGCCTTGTGGAAGTGTTTCGCTCGGCGCGATGCCTCGACAGTCCCCGCGCAAATCGCGCGGTGAAGGCCAAGCCGCGCCGACAATAGTGTCGTCAGAGCCCGGTTCGCAGGGGAAGCGGGTCGATGCCGAGCGGTCGTGACCGGACGGGCGTGCGCGGGTCAGGAGGGACGGAAGAGGGCGGCGCCGAAGGGTTCGTCGCCGGTGCGGCCCGGTGGAATCAAGAACGTCGCAGACGCGGTCGGACGCGCGAAACGCATCAGGTCATCGGATTCGTCCAGCCGCACCTGCGTACGGACGAAGACATCCACGTCGTGCTGGAAGCACATGAAGAGGATGCCGTCGTCCGGGGCGCCGGTCGCGTCCACACCGTTGGCATAGCCGTAGCTGCGCCGCAGCATCAGCGCGCTCCCCGTGAACGACGGGTGGGCCGCACGCACGTGCGCGCGGGCCGGGATCACGTACTCGCCTTCAGGGGTCTTCGCGGTCAGATCCACGCCGTCGTGCACGTCACCGCCCGAGAGGGGTGCGCCCGAGGTGCGCTCCCGTCCGATCACCCGGTCGCGCTCGCGCCGAGACAGATCGTGGAACGCTTCCACGTTCAGGCGCAGGCGGCGGATCACCGCGATCGTCCCGGCCGCGGCCGGACCGTCCGCGATCCAAACGGCGTCGTCGAGCTCGGCGCCCTCGGGCACCATCACGCCATCGTGGTAGCCGAGGGGGTTGCGCGCCACCGTGCCCTCGCCCGGCCCGCGCACCCCGGACTGCTGCCACCGGATTCGAGATCCCGGCAGCGCATCCCGCAGCCGTCCCGCCACGATCGGCAGCGCGTTCGGATCCGAGGCGTAGATCGCCAGCAGCACGTCTCCGCCCCGCGCCTCGCGTGCGATCGCGTCGTCGCCTGCGAAGTCGGGGAGGTCCTGCGCGCCGGGCAGCGCGGGGTCGATCAGCCGCACGAGGCGCGGACCGAGTCCGATCGTCACGGCCAGGTCACCCGGCCCGTCCGGCATCAGTGTGGGGTCGGCGCCGTCCGTGCAGCCCTCGACAGCATCACCCAGCGCGGCCACCGCGGTGCGCACGTCGTTGCGCGCGCTCGCCGCCGGCAGGTCCAGCACGACCACGAGCGCCGCCCGCTGCGGAGTCGTGGGGCGGTCCACCCCGGCCTGGTGGCGCCCGCGCGCCGGAACGGCGGATGTCGGCCCACCGCCGTCCGGCCCGGCCAGCGGCGCCGCGGGAGGCCGCATCATCGCCGCGCCGGCCGCCCCCGCGACGACGCCCAGGCCGACACCGGCGCCGCCCAGCAGCAGGCCGCGCCGGCTGACGCGGCCGTGCCCCGTGCTCATCCTGCTGCTCCGGCGCCGAGGTCGACGTGCTGCGCAGCAGCGAAGTCCAGGCGCACCCAGGCGCCGCCGACACGGATATCGGCGCGGTGCAGCACCCCGCCGGCATCCACCCAGTAGCGGGTGCCGGACGCATCCGGGTCCACCTCGGCGCCGGTGTGCAGCGGCTCGTCGGACGGCGGGCCGGCGAACACCGTGACGGGCTCCCCGTCGACCGTCTCCTCCGCGACCCACAAGGCGCCGGACTGCTGCAGCAGCAGCGGATTGTCGGGGCGGTCGGAGCCTAGGCCCGCGATGACCGCGAGGAGGGCGTGCAGACGCGAAGACGTCGGGTCCAGCGGCGTGGTGGACCACTCCGCGTCCTCCGGCATCGGCAGCGGGGCCGCGCCGTCCTCGGGTGCGCCCGCGCTCATCCCGACCGTGTCGCCGGTCCAGGCGAGAAGCGCTCGGCCGTCGCCGGTGTCGAGCAGTCCGTATCCGCGGTGTCCCGCGAAGTCGTACCAGCCCGCGATGGCGAGCGTCAGATCGCCCTCCTCCAGCGCGAACGACAGGGCACGCGTGCCCGCGTCGAAGTTGCGGAAACGCATCGATGCGAGCACCTGCGACTCCTCCGTCGTCACCGGCCGCACGCCGTCGGCGGGCGCGCAGGCGACCAGAGAAAGCGCGACGGCGACGACGGCCACTGCGGCCGCGAGCCGGTGGCGGGTGCTCATCGGCGCGACCGATCCGCGAGCAGTGTGCTGTCAGGCAGCGGGTGGGCAGCGGCATCCGGTGCCCCGATTTCGGCAGGCAGGATGCGTGCGGGTGCCGTGACGTCGGGCATGTTGGGCTGCGCCGGCGGGGGAGGGACGCGCAGGAAACTCATCCCCGGAGGCACGGCCACGGCCGGCAGTGCCGAGGGGAGGACGGCCGGCTGGGCGCCCGTGCACGCGGCGAACAGGTCGAGCGGCGCGGCGACGACGGGGCCGTCGAGGCAGTTGCCCCGCGCGGGGGCGCGGTCGGTCGACGTGTTCGCGATATCGATCCCGTTGCCGGCGAACGCCGTGTCACGGAACCTGTTGCCGGTCGCGGCCAGGTCCTCGGTGCTCGTGAGCACGACGCCGGCGACGGGATTGCGTTCGATGCGGTTGCGTTCGAAGACGTTCTCGGTGCCGCCGCTGACCCCCACGCCCACGCCGAAGCCGCCGTCGGCATGCGCGGGCGACTCCGCCTCGGCGTTGTCGGCGATGAGGTTGCCGGCGATGAGGTTGCCGCGTTGCGGCACGAACGCCTCGCGGTAGTTCGAGATCAGCGTCATCCCGATCCGGTTGCCGCTGAAGCGGTTGCCGACGATCCATACACTGTCGGATGCGTTCGCGTTCTCGAACCCGACCGCGTTGTTCTCGGCGACGTTTCCGGTGACGAGGATGTCGCACTGGCGGCATTGGCCGACATAGATGCCGCTGTCGGCCGACCCGGACGCGTACGAGTCCCGAATGACGCCGTGCTGCGCGTCGAACGCGTACAGACCGTACAGTCCGTTGTCGTAGGCGGTGACATGGTCGATCGCGAAGCGCTGGATCGGGGGGAACCGCTCAGGATCGAGCAGGTCGTATCCGTCGCCCCCGTGCGCTGTCGGTCCGTCCTCATCGTGCAGGCCGGTCACGAGCACACCGTAGAAGGTGGCCCCCGTGACGGTGAGATTCTCGACACTCACGCCGTCGGCGACCGCGACGACACCGTATGGGCGGATGCCTTCGCCGTCGATGACGGTCTCGTTGCGGTCGACGCCCCGGACGGTGACCCCCGGCTTGTCGACGAGGATCTGCTCCCGGTAAACGCCGGGGTCCACCAGCACGAGACCGTTTTCCGCGACGAGTCCGATGGCCTCGCCTACCGTGGCCGCGTCGGCGGGCACCCGCACCAGGGCGGGAGCGTCCTGATCGCTGCGCGCGCAGCCGCCGAGAAGCAGCAGCGCGCCGACGAGCGCAGGGACGAGGGCGCGCCGAATCACGGACGGTCGGGCGGGCATGCTGGCAGTCTACGGAGCGCGCGTGAGCGCCCCTCCGGGGGCGCGAGGGTGACGGGGGTGAACCAGCGGGTGAGATCCCGCCGAGGTGTCGGAAGCGGCCCTCACCGGCTCCCTAGCCTGGGGCTCGCGGGGGAGACCCATTCTTGGCAGGAGTCGATGACGGCCCTGGTCGGGTCCCGCGTTTCCGGATCCTCTGAGGAGTCACGTTGCAGCGCCGTGCCCGATTTCATGACGCACCCATGACCGCGCGACGCGGGCGGTGGCTGGCGACGCTCACCGCCGTGCTCATCGCCGCGGGCGGGATCATCGTGCCTCCGCTGTCGGCGACTGCCGCAGGCACGACCGTCAGCGGACAGGCCTTCCGGGACTACAACGGCAACGGCACCTTCGAACGGGTCGCGGTGGGCAACGGGCCGCGCGAGATGGGGCTGGAGAACGTCGTGGTGCGGGCCTACGACGCACGCGGCACCGTCGTCGGTGAGACCCTGTCGGCGCTCGGTTCGACGACCGACGCCGGTGGCGCCTGGTACAGCCGGGGCTCGTACTCGCTGACGCTCGACGCGTCCGTCGCTCCGGGCGACCCGCTCCGCCTGGAGTTCACGGCGCACGGCTTCCACGACACCTTCAGCGCCACCGGCCAGGCGCCCTCGCTGTACAGCAACGCATCGGTCCGCTTCATCCAGGCGCCCGCCTCGTCGGTGACCGGCGTCGACTACGGCGTGAGCACCCCCGAGGACTACTCGACCACCGCCCCACCCATCGTCTCGACGATCCAGTCCGCCGGTGACCCGCTGCTGAGCGCCAACGCGGCGCGCAGCGAGGCGGCGATCGTCGGCCAGTACTGGAAGTCGTTCTACGCGGCCGACGACGGGCAGAACAGCACCGCGAACGGCAGTGCGAGCAAGCGCAACGGCGCCGGCGTCATCACCACCGCGCAGTACCCGGTTCGCAACACCTTCGCGACCTTCGGCGAGGTCGGCTCGGTGTGGGGGACCGCATTCCAGACCTCACGCAACACCCTCTTCGCCTCGGCGTCGTACAAGCGTCTGGCGGGCCTCGGCCCCCTGGGCATCGGCGGCATCTATCGCATCCCGGTGACCTTTGCCACCGTCGACGGGCAGCGGTCGGCCTCGAAAGCAGCAGCCGCCGAGCCGTGGCTCGACGTCCAGGGCAAGCCGGTGGCGAACGTGCCGGGCGCGACGGTGGACCTCGGCCCCGCCCTCACCAACGCGCAGCGCGGCCTTGGCGTTCCGAGCGACTGGACGAAGGACGAGCACGCGTTCGCGAACGCGGGAAGGATCGGCATCGGCGCGATCACGGTGAGCGCCGATGACCGGTGGCTCTACTTCGTCAACCTGCATGACCGCGAGGTCTACCGCATCGACGTGAGCGGCCCGGCCGTCGTGACCGCCGCGACCCCGCACATCGAGCGCGTCGTCCTGAACCTTCCCGCAGGCAAGCGCGCCTGGGCCGTCAGTGAGCACCACGGCGGCGTGTACGTCGGCTACGTCGACGAGGGCACCGCCTGGCAGGCGAACACGGCCCTCGCAGCGACCGTCGTCTCCGCCACGACCGACGAGATCTCTGCGGCCGTTGCCGCCGGCGCGGTCGTCGGGTGGAAGACCGAGCTCACGGTCGATCTCGGCTACACGAAAGGCCCGTCGTACGTCTCAGGTACCAACACCACCAGGGCCAACGCGCCCTGGCTGTGGCGCTGGAACTCGTGGGTGGACACGTGGAGCAATCCCAACCCGGGTGCCAAGGGCATCGGACAGCAGCAGCCGACGGGCGTGGGATACGACGCCGGTGCGAGCGCGTGGAACTCCGTGCAGACTTACCCGCAGGCGATCCTCAGCGACATCGAGTTCAGCGACACCAACGACCTCGTGCTCGGGCTCATGGACCGCACGAGCCTGCAGGCGGGCAACCGCAACCGGGCCGCCGACGACAACACCTCCGTCAACGGCGGCGTGACCGGCGTCAACAACAGGGGATACGAGGCGATCTCCAGCGGCGACATCCTCATCGCGGCCCCCAATGCGGAGGGGGAGTACGTCCTCGAACGCGACGGACGCCTCATCGACGGCCGTACCTCTGCCAAGGGCAACTCAGGGCAGGGCATCGGGGGTAGGGAGTTCTTCTTCGACTCCAACAAGGTCAACGGCGGGGCGAACGAGTACCACCCGGAGAGCACGCTCGGCGGCATCGCGGCCAAGACGGGCTACAACGGCATCATCGCGGCGGTCATCGACCCCCTCAGCACGGTGAACGTCACCGGCTTGAAGTGGTTCAACACCGACAACGGCAACCCCGTGGGCGGGTACCAGCACACGTCCCAGCAGACGAATCCCGGGTCGAACTCGTTCCAGAAGGGCGGCGGCCTTGGAAACGTGCAGACGCTCGCCGAGCAGGCGCCGCTGCAGATCGGCGATCGTGTCTGGTTCGATGCCAACCGCAACGGCGTGCAGGATCCGGGCGAGCCCCCGCTGGGCGGCATCGTCGTCACCGCGACGCGCGCCGACGGGACGGGCACACCGCTGGTGACCACCACGAACGCCGACGGCGCCTACCTGTTCAGCAGCACGGACGCGAACCCGCTCGAGTTCGGCACCGACTACGTCATCAGCTTCGGCCTTCCGCCCGGCGTGGACCCGACCTCGCGCGTCTTCCCGGGTGATCCGCTCTACGGTGCGGTCACGTGGGGCGACTTCCAGCTGACGCTCCAGCGCGCCGGCGATGGATCCCGCGGAGAGGCCGACTCCAACCCCGACCCCGCGACCGGCTCGTTCGCGTACACGACGGGTTCCGGCGGGCAGAACGATCACTCGCTGGATGCCGGCTACTTCGCCGATCTGACGCCCACCGCGACGATCGAGAAGTTCGATGGCGACGTCGACGGCACCGGTGCCATAACCCGGGACGGCGTCGACGCCGACACGTTCGACACGGGCGCGGTCTACGAGTCGGGCGAGAGCCGCAGAATCGTCATCCGCCTCACCAACACCGGGCCCGAGCCGCTGAAGAACGTCGTCCTCACGGATGCCGCCATCAGCGGCGCCGCGATCACCTCGCTGCGGTGGTGGCTGCCCGGAGCGAGCGCGCCGCGCGACGCGACATGGGATGCCGGTGCGGCGACGTGGTCGTATACGTGGGCCGAGACGGTGGACCTCGACGCCGAGGGTCGCCCGACCGGTTACCCGGCCACGACCTGGGCCGTGGGTGACGTGATCGTCGGCGAGGCGACGCTGACGGTCTCCGCCGGCGACGGTGCTGCGCACCGCGACGAGGCCTCATTCCGGGCGGACGGCGCGATCTCGGGCAACCCCGTCGACGGCGCGAACCCGTACTCGGCCTACACCGGCGCCATCCAGGTGATCAAGTACGACGGGGCGCCCGACGCCGACGCTCCTGCGTACGCGCGCGGAACCGACTGGGTCGCGCCGGACAAGGACGCCTAGGGCACGGCCTCGCCTGAAGCGGATGCCGACACCGCAGCGGACGCCGTCGTGTACGGGCCGGGTGAGACGAACACCGTCCGCTACGTCGTCACCAATACCGGCAACACATGGCTGACCGCCGTTCGTCTCGTCGACGACACGGTCGCCGGCCCCGCCGTCACCGACTGGGTCGCCGACCCGTCGCCGCTCGAGGGCCCCGACGGAGCGCTGCTCGGCTACCCGGCGTCCGTTCCCGTCGACGCGGAACTCGATATCCTCTTCGGCCCCGGTCAGTCGTTCGTCGTGACGGGCTCCCTCGCCCTTGACGTGCAGCAGAGTCATCACGATGAGGTCACCGCGACGGCGAGCGTCGTCGTGCCCGAGAGCGACCGAGACGGCGCGCCCACCGGTGCCCCGCGCACCGATCCGGCGGGAGAGGCTGTCATCGCGCCCGACCCGGCCGATCCGACGCGGCCGTTCGATGTCTCGGACGACGACCCGTTCCACGCCCGCGCCTCCGCCTTCTATATCCAGAAGGCCGACGCCGACGGCGCTGCGCTCGAGGGCGCAGTGTTCCGGATCCTCCGCGACGATGCGACAGACGGCTCGCGCCCCGGCGCCGCCGATCCCGTCGCCGTGACCCCGGTCCCCGACGCCGCCGGCCGCTTCATCGTCGCCAATCTGCCCGCCGGCACCTACTGGGTCGAGGAGACCCGGTCCCCGACCGGGCATGCGCTGCTCCCGCAGCCGGTGAAGATCGCCGTTGCCGTCGACGGCACCGTCACGGTTCCCGACGGCTCGCGCCTGGTCTCCGCGGCGACCGACGCGGGCGTCTCGACCGTCACGGTCGCCGACGTCGCCGCGCGCGCGCTGCCGCTCACCGGCTCGACCGGCAACCTGCCCTACCTGCTCGCCGGTGCGCTGCTCGCCTTGGCCGGCCTCGGTGTCGGCATCCGTCAGTGGCGTCGGCGCGCTTGACATGCACCCCCTTCCGCCCATGAGACCCGCAATCCGAAAGACAGAGGACAACCCCATGCGAGAGCACACCCACGTCCGCCGATGGGCCGTCGCAGCGACGGCCGCCGTCGCCGCGCTGCTCGGCGCCACCGTCGCCGCACCGGCCCTGGCCGCACCCACGATCGACCCGGCTCAGACGGGCAGCATCACGGTCCACAAGTACGAGCAGCCGCTGCTGCGTGGTGACGCGGGCGACGGTCTCGAGCTGCCCGCAGCCGACACCGCCGGATGGGACGCGCTGGCCGACATCCGCTTCACCGCCGCCCGCGTGCCCGGCATCGACCTCGGCACGGACGCGGGGTGGAGCGCCGCCGCGGCGATGACGGTGGCCGACGCGGCTGCCGCCGTGGCCGGCGCGACACCGGATGCCGACGGTATCACCGCGTCCGACGGCGTCGTCGTCTTCGACGACCTCGACCTCGGGGCCTACTACGTGCAGGAGCACCTGACGGCGGCGCAGCTCGCCTCGGGTCTCACCCCCGGTGCACCGTTCGTCGTGACCGTGCCGATCACACACCCGGCCGACCTCGACGCCTGGCTGTACGGCGTGCACGTCTATCCCAAGAACAACAACGACGCGATCGTCAAGCGCGTGGAGGACTCCGACACGATCGGCACGACCGCGCCCGACAACGGCAACAACAATGCCGTCGTCTGGACGATCGACGCCAGCATCCCCGAGGGCGGCCAGACCGACCGCTGGCTCGTCGTCGACGACCTCGACCCGCGTCTCGAGTTCGTCGCCGCGGAGACGGCCGTGACCATCGACGGGCTCACCGCCCCCGCCCTCGACCTGATCGCCGCCGACTACACCGTCACCGCGACCCGGCAGACCACCCTCATCGGCTCCGCGGCCACGGTCGACGAGCACACCCGCGTCACCATCGAGCTGACCGCGACCGGTCTCGCCAAGATCGAGGAGGCGAAGAAGGCCAACCCCGCCGCGCAGGTGCGGATCAGCATCACGACCCTCTCCACCGCGATCGGCGACGGCGTGATCCCTAACGACGCCGTGCTGTTCCCCAACCAGTACCAGGTCGACCACAACCCGAGCGGCATCCCGTCCAACAAGGTCGAGACGCGCCTGGGCAGCATCCGCATCGCCAAGACGGCGATGGACGGCACCACCGCCCTCGCCGGGGCCCAGTTCGCCGTGTTCCTCGACGAGGCCGCCGCTCGCGCGGGCGACCTCACCCAGGCGGTCGACATCCCCGGCCAGCCGGCCGGCACGAAGGTCGTCACGACCGACGCACGCGGTGAAGCCGCGATCGGGGGCCTGCGCCTGAGCAACTTCGTCGACGGCGCCCGCATCGCCGACACCGACCCGGAGTACCGCACCTACTACCTCGTCGAGGTCGTGGCGCCGGAGGGCTATGGGCTGCTCGCCGACCCGATCGAGGTCGAGCTCGTCGACGCGGGCGCCGTGACCGGTCCGTTCACCTACCAGGCTGCGGTGCGCAACGCACCGCACAACGCGGGGTTCGAGCTGCCGCTCACCGGTGGCACCGGAACCGTCGTGTTCTGGGGCACCGGCGCCGGACTGCTCCTGCTGGCGGCCGGCATCGCCATCCGGGCGCGCCGCAGCCGGGCCGTCGCCTGACGTCCTGATCGGAACCACCGAGCCGGATCGATCATCATCTCGGACATGCACGAGCCCCGGTCGGCGCAGCCGCGTCGGCCGGGGCTTCTGCGCGCCCGCGCGCTCGTGGTGGCCCTCGTCGTCGCGGGGGTAGCGATCATGATCTACCCCTCGGCGGCGAGCTGGTTCTCAGACCTCTCGCAGCGCGATCGCTTGCAAGGCTACGCAGAGACGATCGACGCCGTCGGTCCCGCCGAACTCGACCGCAGACTCGCGGCATCCCGCGCCTACAACGCCGCCCTCGGCGCGGGGATCGCGCGCGACCCGTTCGGGGCAGGCGAGGAGGACACGGCGGAGGTCGTCGAGGCGCGGGAGCTGGTCACCGACGAACCCGACGGCGTCCTCGCGCAGCTGCGCATACCGGCGATCAACGCTGCGCTGCCGGTGTACTCCGGAACGTCCGACGCAACGCTCGAGCGCGGCATCGGTCACCTGACCGGCTCGTCCCTCCCCGTCGGCGGCGCCGGCACCCACGCGGTCCTCACGGGGCACCGCGGCTACCCGCAGTCCGCCCTCTTCACCCACCTCGACCGGCTTACGGAGGGGGACACCTTCACTCTGACGGTGCTGGGGCAGACCCTCGCCTACCGCGTGACCGAGACACAGGTCGTCGAGCCCGACGATGTCGACTCGCTGCGCATCGTCCCCGGTCGCGACCTCGTCACCCTCGTCACCTGCACGCCCATCGGCATCAACTCGCACCGCATCCTCGTGCACGCCGAGCGGACCAGCCTGCCCGCGGAGGTTGCGCGGTTCGTCCCTGAGGTTCCGGTGCCTTTCCCCTGGTGGGCGCTCGCGCTCGCCGTCACCGTCGCGGGTGGCACGGGTGCGCTCGTCTGGCGTCGTCGCTGACCCGAACCGTCAGAGCAGGCCGCGACGCTCGGCGATCGCGGCGGCCTCGGCCCGTGTCGAGACGCCCAACTTTCGGAACAGTGACCGCTGGTGCGTCTTGATCGTGTTCAAGGACACAAACAGCCGCTCGGCGATCTCCGTGCGGGTCAGACCCGCGTGCAGGGCAGCGAGCAGTTCGCGTTCACGCTCGGTGAGCGCGATGGTGTCTTCGGGCCAGAGCGCCTTGGTGGGGATCGACTCCCAACCGGCAACCTCCGCGCGGGCGAGGTCGTGCAGGTCCGCAGTGAGCAGGCGGGCGCCCAGCCGTCCGGCGCCGTCGGGCAGATCGCGGACCTCGGACAGAGCGACAAGGGCATCGACGCGCTGCCCCCGTGCGAACAGGGCCTGCGCCCGAAGCGCGAGGCGCTGTCCCTCCAGCTGATCGAGGCCGTCCGTTGACGGACGCAGTTCCGCCAGGATGCGCAGGGCCTCGTCGGGACGCCCGGCGACGATGTCGAGCATGGCTTGCATCATCGCCCCGCGGAAGAACGTCGGCGGCACGGTCGCGTTCAGTCGACGGGCCATCGTCGCGTCGCCGCGGAAGAAGGCTACGAGGGCGAGGATGCAGTCGAAGACGTTGCCCGGCATCCCATCGCCCGGCCTCGCGGGGGGTGCGGCGTCGCGCAGGCGCTCGAAGCGCAGTGCGGCTGCCTCACCGCGCCCGGCGCGCGAATGGGCGCGGTACAGGGCCTCCACAAGGAACGGCCACAGTTCGCCGACCGCGTCGAGCGGGATCGATTCCAGCCGTGAGACGGCGGCGTGCGCGTCCTCCTCAAGCACTGCGGCGGCCATCTCGAGGTGCGCGTCCAGCCCTCCCTCGACCCAGCTCGCGGTGCGAGGGATCGAGCGGGCAGCCTGGATGCTGCGGTGGGCGTCCGCCGGTCGCCCGTACAGGGCGTGCACCAGGGCGGACTTCACGTGCGCGTCGCGCATCAGGAAAGGGAGCGAGGGGGTCGGCGACCAGCGGACGGCCGTGAAGTCGATGAGCGCGCCGACCAGGTCGCCGGCCAGCATGCGGGTGATGCCCATCTGCATCGCCTCGAACGCGGCGAGTCCGTCGGTCGTGTCGAACAGCGTGCTCGCCGAGCGCACCCGCTGCGTGCGCGCCGTCAGTTGGAGTCGGAGCGCCGCACTCGGAGCGCCCCGCAGCCGCTCTTGCATGCCGCGCATCGCCAGGGGCATGGCCTGCAGCCGCGCCGGGAGGGTGATGGATATCTCTTCGCCGCGCAGGACCTGCAGCAGGCCGCGGCAGATCTGCTTGTCATCGGAAGAATCCGAGACACCGGCCATGGCCTCTGCGATCGTCTCCGCGAGCTCGGGCAACGGCATGGCGTACCAGGCGACGAGGGGGTACTCGGCGACGATCCGGAGCACGCCGACGGTGTCGCCTGACGTGCGGGCGGCGCGCAGGCGCGCCGCCATCGCACTCGGCTGGGGAGTCTGAGTTCCGTGCAGGGCTCGGGTCCCTTCGGGAGTCGCGCCGCTCGGGTGGAGCCCGCGGCGCAAAGCGAGAACGACAGGGCACCTTCAGTCTCCCACGCGGCGTAGCGAGCGACGGGACACCGCGGCCACCGTCGTGCGGGTGCGTGAG
>NZ_JANJFJ010000095.1:0-569 GCF_024626565.1 Microbacterium sp. zg.Y909 | reverse complement strand
AGAGAGGGAGCCACCCGATGGCCCGGGTGGCTCCCTCTCTCGCTGGCTCAGGCGACCGGAGTGCGCGAAGCGACGCAGACCCGCAGGCTCTCGCGGATCGCGGCCTCGACGTCTTCCGGTCCGTAGCCGAGCGCGGCCTGCACGGGCTCCGGTTCGACGTACGCGAACCGCTCCTGCACGCGTGCGGCATCCGCCTGGTGCATGCCGTGCTCGATGCCGCGGGCGGCTTCGGCCTCGTCGTACGCCTTCATCGCGGCCGCGAACGCCTCGGCGGGGAGGGGCGTCACGCGGGCGGGATCCAGGCCCGCCTCCTCCGCGATCATGCGGTGGAAGTCGGCGTAGGTCATATTGATGCCACCGAGCGCGTAGGTCTTGCCGTGCTCGCCCCGTTCGATCGCGCCGCGCGCGGCCTTGGCTACCTGGCCGGTGGTGACCATGACGGTGCCGCCCGCGGGGACGGCGATGGGGGAGTCCTCGGGGACGGCGGCATCCATCGCCACGAACATGCTCCACAGCGGCACGGCGCCCGGCATGGTGCCGAAGATCCAGGGGAGACGCAGCGAGGTCAC
>NZ_JANJFJ010000094.1:0-14381 GCF_024626565.1 Microbacterium sp. zg.Y909 | reverse complement strand
CGCCACGGCGTTCCCTCGGTTCAGAGGTTGTCGACGACCATCTCGATGCAGCGGGTGAGCTGGCGCACGTCGGCGGGCTCGATCGAGACGAACGTCGCCACGCGCAGCTGGTTGCGCCCGAGCTTGCGGTAGGGCTCGGTGTCGACGATGCCGTTGGCGCGCAGGACCTTGGCGACCTCTGCGGCATCCACCGAGTCGTCGAAGTCGATCGTGACGACGACCTGCGAGCGGTCGGCCGGGTCGGCGACGAAGGGCGTCGTGTACGACGTCGCCTCGGCCCATTCGTAGAGCACCGTCGACGACTCGCGCGTGCGGGCGTCGGCCCACTGCAGGCCGCCGTTGCCGATGATCCAGTCCAGCTGGTTGTCGAGCAGGTACAGCGTCGTCAGCGCGGGGGTGTTGAGCGTCTGGTTCAGGCGCGAGTTGTCCAGGGCGTTCTTCAGGCTCAGGAACTCGGGGATGTACCGGCCGGATGCCGCGATGCGCTCGATGCGCTCGATCGCGGCGGGGGAGACGAACGCGAACCACAGGCCGCCGTCGGATCCGAGGTTCTTCTGCGGAGCGAAGTAGTAGACGTCGGCCTGGCTGACCGAGCAGTCGATGCCGCCGGCGGCGCTGGTGGCATCGATCACGGTGAGCGCGCCGGCATCGCCGCGCACGCGCTGCACGGGCGCCATGACGCCGGTGGAGGTCTCGTTGTGTGGCCAGGCGTAGACGTCGACGCCCTCGAGCGGCTCGGCGACGGCCCGGGTGCCGGGCTCGGCCTTGCGCACGTCGGGCGCCTGCAGCCACGGGGTGGTGGCCGCGGCGGCGAACTTGCCGCCGAACTCGCCGAAGACGAGGTTCTGGCTGCGGTTCTCGATGAGGCCGAAGGCGGCGGCATCCCAGAAGGCGGTCGAGCCGCCGTTGCCCATGATGACCTCGTAGCCGTCGGGGAGACGGAACACCTCGCCGAGGTTGGCGCGGACGCTGCCGACGAGGCTCTTCACCGGTGCCTGCCGGTGGGAGGTTCCGAGAAGCGCCAGCCCTGGGCCGACGAGCGCTGCGATCTGGTCGGCGCGCACCTTCGAGGGGCCGCATCCGAAGCGACCGTCGACGGGCAGGATCTCTCGGGGCAGCGTCACGTGGGCCATGTGCCGATTCTAGGGCTGTAGCCAACGGCATCCCGGCCGCACCGGAGCCGTATGACGGCCAGGCGATAGGCTGGAAGGGCTGCCACCGCTCCTGACATCGAGGCTTTGATGACCGATCTGATCGACACGACCGAGATGTACCTCCGCACCATCCTGGAGCTGGAGGAGGAGGACATCATCCCCCTGCGGGCACGTATTTCGGAGCGGCTCGGGCACTCCGGACCCACCGTGTCGCAGACAGTCGGACGCATGGAGCGCGACGGTCTCGTCGTCGTCTCGGAGGACCGGCGGCTGGAGCTGACGGATGCCGGCCGGCAGAAGGCCGTCGACGTCATGCGCAAGCACCGCCTTGCGGAGAGGCTGCTCAGCGACGTCATTGGCCTCGACTGGGCGTACGTGCACGAAGAGGCCTGCCGCTGGGAGCACGTGATGAGCGAGCAGGTGGAGCGGCGCCTCATCGAGCTGCTCGGCCACCCCACCGAGTCGCCGTACGGCAACCCGATCCCCGGTCTCGACCAGCTGGGCGACGTGCCGGCCACGACCTTCGACAAGGGCGTGGTGGGACTCGTTCGACGCCTCAACGCCGTCGACGCGCCCATTCGCGGCACCGTGCGGCGCCTGGCCGAACCGGCGCAGGTCGACCCCGAGCTGCTGATGCAGCTGCGGCTGGCCGGGGTCGTTCCGGGGGGAGTGGGGGACTTCCGGTTCAACGAGGGATACGTGCTCGTGCAGATGGACGGCAACGACGAGGCGCTCGAGCTTCCGGTCGAGGTGGCCTCGCACATCTTCCTCGTCGACGACCGCAGTTGAGCGGCGCGGCGACGCCTCCCCAGCAGGTAGGTTCGTGCACCTGTGCACCAGAGCGTGACATGTTCGTTATCTTGAGGTAGCGTCGGAAGGGTCCAACGGCGAGAAGCACGCCAACGGATACCACGGGGATCGCCTCTGCGGCTCGTCGTCCCCGAGGGAAACCCCGCAAATCTGTGCCCCGACACCGATTGCCGACGAGCCAGCGTCCACCCGGCGCCGAGGCGCCGGAGGGTGATTTGACCGAAAACCTTGATCTGTCTCGTGATGACGCTGAGATCGCTCCCACGGGGGCGACGCGCCGGACGCGCCTCGGTTCCACGCTGACAGCTTCGCGGCTGGTTCGCCGCCGTTCTGCGGCGACGGTGCCCGCCTCGCCGCTCGCCCGTCGCGAGAAGGCGAAGCCCGCTCGCAGCTTTGCGATCGTCGCCATGGTCGTCGGACTCATCGCCACTGTCGCGCTGCCCGCCTACGCCGCGACCACGCGTCCGGTCGACCAGGCCGAAGCGGTGACGCTGCACCAGGCGGCCGCCGACAACGCGCAGTCCCTCGTCGTCGCCTCCGAGGCGACGCCCGAGGCCCTCGATCGCTACAGCTACTCGGCGACGACGCCCGAGGAGATCGAGAAGAAGAAGGCCGAAGAGGCCGCTGCCGAGGCCGCCGCCGCCCGCGCCGCCGCGACCGCGGCTGCCGCCACCACCGCCCGCCGCACCGGATCGGTCGCGTCCGTCGACCTGTCGATGACGGCAGCGGGATCGGGTGAAGTGCGTTGGCCGGTCGCCTCGTTCAACTACCAGAGCTACAACCTCTTCGGCGGATACGCCGGGCACAAGGGATTCGACATGATGACGGGGACCGGCACGCCGATCTTCGCCGCGGCATCCGGTGTCGTCCGCACCTCGACCGACGGCGGCGGCAGCTACGGCGCCGTCGTGATGATCGACTCGGTCGTCGGCGGCCAGAAGGTCAGCACCACCTACGCCCACATGTCCTACGGCACCCGCGTCGTCTCGGCCGGCCAGACCGTGGAGGCCGGACAGCTGATCGGACAGGTCGGCCAGACCGGGTACGCGACGGCCCCGCACCTGCACTTCGAGGTGCAGGTCAACGGCTCGTACATCGACCCCCTGGCGTGGCTGCAGTCCAACGCCGGCTGACGACACGCGCACACCGTTCGAATCCGCGCTCCGGCGCCGGTGGGGTGTGGGTGGGTTAGCCTGATCCCGACGCTGAGAGAAGGCGGAGGGAAGCCGATGGGCGGCACGCGACGCATCCGAACCACGGATGTGCTCGGGCTGTTCGCCCTTCGGCATCATGAGAGCGGATGCTGCGGCTCTGCCGCCGCGCCCCAGGCGCTGTCTGTGAAGACAGCGCCTTTTTTCATGCCCTTTTTCGTGCCCGCCGCCGATCGATCGTCACGTGAGTCGAATATCCGAGAATCCGTCCCGGCCATTCGAGAGGACATCGATTGTGCGCACACTGGTGCTGAACGCCGGCTACGAGCCGCTCGCCGTGGTCTCCTTCAAGCGGGCACTGGTGCTCGTGATGAACGACAAGGCCACCATCGTCGAACGCGTCGAGGGTGACCCGGTCTGGGCCGCGAGCGGGGCGTATGACCGCCCCGCCGTCATCCTGTTGACCCGCTACGTGCGGGTACCGGGGGCCCGCGCGGTGCCGGTGACCCGCCGCGGCGTGCTGCGCCGCGACGCGCACCGCTGCGGATACTGCGGCAAGACCGCGACGACCATCGACCACGTGCTGCCGCGCTCGCGCGGGGGTGCCGACTCGTGGGAGAACCTCGTGGCCGCGTGCGTGCGCTGCAACAACACCAAGGGCGACCGCACTCCGCAGGAGATCGGGTGGGAGTTGCGCCTCGTGCCCCGCGCCCCGCGCGGCGCACAGTGGACCGTGCGCGGCACCGAGCGTGCCGACCCGCGGTGGGAGCCGTACCTGGCGCTGGCCGCGTAGCGGGTGCGGGGTCGCGGGTTCCGGCGGTTGCGGGGCCGGGGTGTTGCGGCATCCGGGGCGTTGCGGCATCCGCCCCACCGAGACACCACGCACTGCGGTGTTTCTCCTCCGAAAAGTGGTTTCTCGTGCGCGGGGCGGCCAGCGAGGCGATGTCGGAACCCGAGCGTATCTTCGATCGTGACGTTGATGATCTAGAACATCCGTTCTAGTCTGTGTTGGTGAGGTCGATCGTGCGGAACCAGGCTGCGGCAGAAGACGTGCAGCGTCTGCGCGCCCAGCTCGAGCGTGTGCAGGGGCGGCGGATGGATGCCCCCGTGCTGCCGGCCGACCCGGCGCTCGCGGGACTGCTCCCGGGGCGCGGCCTGCGGCCGGGGTCGGCGTATTCGCTCGGCTCGTCGCTCACGCTGCTCTCGGCGCTGCTGGCCCCGCCCTCGCAGGCCGGCTCCTGGTGCGGGGTGGTCGGCATGCCGGAGTTCGGCGCCGAGGCGGCCGAGCGCGTGGGGGTCGCCCTCGACAAGCTGGTGCTGATCCCCGAGCCCGGCACCCGGTGGCTGGCGGTCACATCCGCCGTCGCCGAGGTGCTGCCGGTGGTGGCGGTACGCCCGCCCTCGCGTGCGCGGGATGCCGACATCTCGCGGCTGGCCGCCCGCCTGCGCGAGCGCGGCGCGGTGCTGCTGGTGCAGGGCACCTGGCCGCAGACCGAGGCGATGATCGACGTCAGCGACCCGGTGTGGTCGGGGGTCGGCGACGGCTACGGCTACCTCGCCGCCCGGGAGCTGACCGTCACCGTCAGCAGCCGCCGCACCCCGGTGCCGCGCCGCGCGCGCGTGCAGCTGCCGGCGTCGTCGGGGCAGGTTGCCGCGGCATCCACTCCGGTGCCGCGCTCGGCACCGATGCCGCTTCCGATCCGGGCGGCGGGATGAGCACCGCACCCGATGCCCCCGTGCCCCGCACCCTCGTGCTGTGGCTGCCGGACTGGCCCGTCGTCGCCCTCGCCCGTGAGGCGGGGGTGGATGCCGCCGCGCCCGTCGCCGTGCTCGACAAGGGGGCGGTGGTCGCCTGTTCCGCCGCCGCCCGCGCCGAGGGGGTGCGGCGGGGGCAGCGGCGCCGTGACGCGCAGGCGAGGTGCCCGCAGCTGACGATCGCCGACGCCGACCCCACCCGCGACCAGCGGGTGTTCGCCCCGCTCATCGCCCGCATCGAGGAGCTCGCCCCCGGGGTGCAGCTGATGCGGGCGGGGCTGTGTGCGCTGCGCGCCCGGGGGCCGGCTCGCTATTACGGCGGCGAGGAGCGCGCCGCCCACACCCTGCGCGACGCGATGGGCGACACCGATGTCCGCATCGCCATCGCCGACGGCCCCTTCACCGCGGAGCAGGCCGCCCGCCGCACCCTCGCCGAGGCGCCGGTGCGCATCGTGCCAGCGGGGGAGTCCGCCGCCTTCCTCGCGCCCTTGCCCATCACCGTGCTCGACGAGCCCGACGTCGTCGATCTGCTGGGGCGCCTGGGTGTGCAGAGCCTCGGGCAGTTCGCGGCCCTCCCCGCCGAGCGCGTCGGCGAGCGGCTGGGGGAGCGCGGCATCCGCCTGCACTCCCTCGCCGCGGGGCGCGACTCCCGTCCCGTGCTGCCGCGCACTCCGCCGCCGGATCTCGACCGCGAGGTGGCGTTCGAGCCGCCGCTCGAGATCGCCGACCAGGTCGCCTTCGCCATGCGCGTCGCCGCCGAGGAGTTCATCGGCGCGCTCGGCGCCCTCGACCTCGTGTGCACCGAGCTGCGGGTGCAGATCACCGGCGACCGGGCCGAGAACAGCGAGCGGGTGTGGCTGCATCCCGGCGCGTTCACCGCCGCTGAGGTGGTCGACCGGGTGCGCTGGCAGTTGGGCGAGGCGGGGCTGCGCAGCGCCGTCACGCGGGTGCGCATCGCTCCCGAGACGGTGGATGCCGCCGCCCACCACGTGCGCTCCCTCTTCGGCGGCGGCCCCGACGAGCGCGTGCACCATGCCCTGTCGCGGGTGCAGGCGATGCTCGGGCATCGCGGGGTGGTGACCCCGGTCGTCGGCGGGGGGCGGTGGCTGAGCGAGCGGCAGGTGCTCGTGCCGTGGGGCGACCGCCCCGTGGTGCCGCGGCCTCGCGAGCGGCCGTGGCCCGGGAGCCTGCCCGACCCGCTGCCGTCGACGGTGTTCGACCCGCCGCGGCCGGTGACGGTGGTCGACGCCGACGGCGACGCGGTGGCCGTCGGCGACCGTGACGCGCTGACGGCGCCGCCGGCGGTGCTGGTCGAGAGCGGGCGCCGCCGCCGCATCGACGCGTGGGCGGGTCCGTGGCCGGTGCGCGAGCGGGGGTGGGATGCCGCCCGCGCGCGGCGCGCCCACCGGTTCCAGGTGGTGGATGCCGAGCAGTCGGCGTGGCTGCTGGTGTGCGAGGCCGGCGACTGGTCGGCGGAGGGCCGCTATGACTGACCCCCGCCCGAAGACGACGGACCCCCGCTGATGGGCTTCAACAACCCCTCGGTGTCGTGGTCCGAGATGGAGCGGCTGCTCAGCGGCCGCAAGCCCGCCGGGGCCGACGGCGGCGACAGCCCCGCCTGGTCCCGCAAGCGCGGGCCGTACACGCCGCCGCCCATCGCCCGCCCCGACGACGTCGTGCCGTACGCCGAGCTGCACGCCCACAGCTCGTTCTCGTTCCTCGACGGCGCCTCCTCCCCAGAGGAACTCGTCGAAGAGGCCGAGCGCCTGGGCCTGCACGCCCTGGCGGTCACCGACCACGACGGCTTCTACGGCATCGTGCGGTTCGCCGAGGCCGCCGAAGCCCGCAGCGTCAAGACGGTGTTCGGTGCCGAGCTGTCGCTGGGGCTGCCAGGCCCGCAGAACGGCGAGCCCGATCCGCACGGGCGGCACCTGCTCGTGCTCGCCCGCGGCGAGGAGGGCTACCACCGCCTCGCCGCCGCCCTCACCCACGCGCAGCTGGCAGGCGGCGAGAAAGGCCGCCCCGTCTACGACCTGCACGACCTCGCCGCCCGCGCCGACGGCCACTGGGCGGTGCTGACCGGATGCCGCAAGGGCGCCGTCCGCGCCGCGCTCGCCGCCGAGGGACCCGCCGGCGCCGCCCGCGAACTCGACCTGCTGGTCGACGTCTTCGGCCCCGATGCCGTCAACGTCGAGCTGATCGACCACGGCGCCCCGACGGATTCCCGCGACAACGACGTGCTGGCATCCCTCGCCGCCGATCGCGGACTCCCGGTGCTGGCCAGCAACAACGTGCACTACGCCGCCCCCGAGCGGGCGGACCTCGCCGCCGCCGTCGCGGCCGTGCGCGCCAACCGCAGCCTCGACGAGCTCGACGGATGGCTCCCCGCAGGTGCCGGCGCGCACCTGCGCTCGGGCCGCGAGATGGCGCAGCGCTTCGCCCGGTACCCCGGCGCCATCGCCCGCACCGTCGCGCTGGCCGACGAGCTGGCCTTTCCGCTGCGGCGCGCCAAGCCCGCGCTGCCGAAGCTCCCCGTCCCCGAGGGGCACACCACCATGACGTGGCTGCGGCACCTGGTGTGGGAAGCCGTGCCCCGCAAATACCCCGACGCGACCGACGCCGACCGGGCGCGCATCGAGAAGGAGCTCGGGGTCATCGAGCAGAAGGACTTTCCCGGGTACTTCCTCATTGTCCACGGCATCGTGCAAGAGGCGCGCCGCCGCGGCATCCTGTGCCAGGGGAGGGGCTCTGCCGCCAACAGCGCGGTCTGCTACCTGCTGGACATCACGGCGGTGGATTCCATCGCCTACGACCTGCCGTTCGAGCGGTTCCTCTCGGCGTTGCGCGATGAAGAGCCCGACATCGACGTCGACTTCGACAGCGATCGCCGCGAGGAGATCATCCAGTGGGTCTACGCGACCTACGGGCGCGAGCGGGCGGCGCAGGTGGCCAACGTCATCCAGTACCGGCCGAAGAACGCCGTGCGCGACATGGCGAAGGCGCTCGGGCACTCGCCGGGGCAGCAGGATGCCTGGTCGAAGCAGGTGGAGCACTGGGGGCCGCTGCCCGAAGCCGATGCCGCCGCCGAGATGCACGACATCCCCGACCGGGTGCTGCAGTATGCGACCGAGCTGCTGAAGGCCCCGCGCCATCTCGGCATCCACTCGGGCGGCATGGTGCTGACCGACCGGCCCGTGGGCGAAGTGGTGCCGATCGAGCACGCGCGCATGGAGAACCGCACGGTCATCCAGTGGGACAAGGACGACGCGGCGTGGATGGGGCTGGTGAAGTTCGACCTGCTGGGGCTCGGCATCCTCGCCGCCCTGCAGTACAGCTTCGACCTCATCGCGGATGCCACGGGGGAGCGGTGGGAGCTGTCTACCCTGCCCAAAGAGGAGCAGGGCGTCTACGACATGCTGTGCCGGGCCGATTCGATCGGGGTGTTCCAGGTGGAATCGCGCGCGCAGATGGGCCTCTTGCCCCGCCTGCAGCCGCGCAGGTTCTACGACCTCGTGATCGAGATCGCGCTGATCCGGCCCGGTCCCATCCAGGGCGGGGCGGTGCACCCGTATGTGCGGCGCAAGCTCGGGCACGAGCCCGTGACCTACCCGCACCCCAAGCTGAAGCCGGTGCTGGAGCGGACCCTCGGTATTCCTGTGTTCCAGGAGCAGCTCATGCAGATGGGCATGGCCGTGGGCGGGCTGAGCGGGGCGGATGCCGATGTCCTCCGCCGCGCGATGGGCTCCAAGCGCGGCATCGAGCGGATCGATTCGCTGAAGAAGAAGCTGTACGCCGGCATGGCCGAGAACGGCATCACCGGGGACCTCGCCGACGACATTTACGCCAAGATCCAGGCGTTCGCGAACTTCGGGTTCGCCGAGAGCCATTCCCTGTCGTTCGCGCTGCTGGTGTACGCCAGCTCGTGGCTGAAGCTGCACTACCCGGCGGCGTTCCTCGCCGGACTGCTGCGCGCGCAGCCGATGGGCTTCTACTCGCCGGCGACCCTCACCGCCGATGCCCGCCGCCACGGCGTCGAGGTCCTCCGCCCCGACCTCCACCTGTCGGGGGTGGAGGCCGTGTTGGAGCCGGTGGGGGAGGCGGGGATCGCGGCGGGGTCGCCGTCGTCGCCGACACAGGTGGAATCACCGGAACAGGACGTTT
Organism: Microbacterium sp. zg.Y909; assembly: GCF_024626565.1. Taxonomy (NCBI): domain Bacteria; kingdom Bacillati; phylum Actinomycetota; class Actinomycetes; order Micrococcales; family Microbacteriaceae; genus Microbacterium; species Microbacterium sp. zg.Y909. The sequence goes on along the minus strand of NZ_JANJFJ010000094.1, from coordinate 5,350 downwards.
CCGGGCGCAACCGTCCTGCCTTCGGTAGTCCGCCTGTCTTCGGGAGGGGGCCGACGGGGCGGGATGCCTGCACCGACCGCAAGCAACCCCCCGTCCCCGAGTTCAACCCCACCGCCCCCGACGAGTCCGCCGCCCACCGCCGCGACGGCGCCTTCGCCGTCCGCCTCGGCCTCGCGGCCGTCAAAGGCATTGGCCAGCCGCTCGCCCAGCGCATCGTGGCCGAGCGCGAGGCGTCGGGGGAGTATCGCGACCTGCGCGACCTGGTGCGGCGCACCGGCGCGACCGCCGCGCAGCTCGAGGCGCTCGCCACCGCCGGCGTGTTCGGATGCTTCGGGCTCAGTCGCCGCGAGGCGATCTGGCTCGCCGGGTCGGCGGCGCAGGACCGGGCCGAGTTCCTCCCCGGCACCCTGGTGTCGGTGCAGCCGCCGCTGTTCTCCGACCCCACCAGCTACGAGGTGCTCGCCGCGGATCTGTGGGCCACCGGCATTTCGACCGACGACCACCCGCTGGCCCACTACCGGGCGAAGCTCGATGCCCGCGGGGTGCTCACCTCGGGCGAGCTGCGCACGCACGAGACCGGCCGCCGGGTGGAGGTGGCGGGCCTGGTGACGCACCGTCAGCGGCCGGCGACGGCATCCGGGGTGACGTTCCTCAACCTCGAGGACGAGCACGGCCTGGTGAACGTGGTCTGCTCGGTGGGGGTGTGGAATCGCTATCGCCGGGTGCTACGCGATTCACCCGCGCTCATCGCGCGCGGGCTGCTGGAGCGCTCGCCGGAGGGCGTGACGAACCTGGTGGCGGATGCCTTCGAAGATCTGCGGGTGGGGGTGACGCACCGGTCGCGGGACTTCCGGTGAACGGCATATTCAGGCTCGGGTGCGTGCTACACCTGAGCGACGCGCGTTGCGGGCTCGTAGTCGAACGCGCTCACCCGGAGTTCCGTCCGTGCTCGCGCCAACGTCATCTCCATCTTTGTGCGACGCTCTGCACCAGACTCCCCCGACAGGCGGGGTGCCTGACGAGGTTGCTTCCAAGGGCGGACCACCCCAGAGAGGAGCGCTGCGTCAAGCTCCTGCGAGTTACCGATCCAGTAAGACTCGATCCTGAGTGGAACAAACTGTGCCTTCCTGACACGAGATTTTCCACTATTGCTCGGCGCTGAGGGCTTTCCCTTTCTCGCATTCTGCCATGCACGGAATTCACCATCTGTGTCGGGGATCGCTCTCCCACTCAGAACAAGAAACCCCAGACCCTGTTCGTCGACACAGGCACGAACTGCTTCCTCATCGTTGAGGATCACTCTGCCCGAGGATGGCTGCCCGGTGGTCTTCGAGTACGTCTCGGTGTGCGCCTTCAGGTCCCAGACGTAGTTCAGTGAAAAGTCGAAAACCGTCTGTCCATACTTCACTCGCGGAGCGGACGTGGCAGGGGGAAGTTTGGCGAGGACCTGCCTTGCGTATCCCTCGAAGAAGAAACCCTGCCACTCTGAGTCGTTAGCGCCCCGAAGTCGCTCTTTCGTCATCCATTCAACACAACTACGCCCGTCCCAAATGCCCGCCGGCAGGCCGTCCTTCAGAGCTGCTGCCAAGAGAGAACCCTCTGACTCGGGCGTTTGAAAGGAGTGAGCCAGATCAGTGCCGAGAACGCCGAAGTGCTCTTCGGCGCCTGCGAGCAGCGCGTTGAGGCCCTCGAGGCGAATTGTCTCGCCGGTCGAAATAGCGCCGTCCCCCCACGGAACGTTGAACGCTGCTGCGAGCTTCGCTCCCAGACCCGTCTTGGTGAGCCGGCGCGTATCAACTCCTGGCAGAACGCTCGCCGCTAGATTGACGAGGACTCGTTTGTGTTCTTTGCTGCCCGGTCCCAGCCACTCCGGCCCACTATTCGTTAGTGCCGAGATCCGGTTTACGGCCTCGATCTTCGTGCGCGCCGGCCGGAACGCTGCCCAGCGATCTCCTGTGAGCCCGAAGGTGGTTGTGTCGGTGCTCCTGCTCAACGCACCGCTGCGGAACGATGCAGTTGCGGCGCGGAGGATGGCGTTTACTCCGTCGATTGTCAGAGTGTTACGCGATACGTATGCGGGTCTGTCCCACTGCACTCCCAACGCCTCTGCGAGAGATTCTCCGAGAACGGCGTTCGTTCGAACCGCGGCAACATCGATGCCCAATGCGTCTCGGAGCGCCAGGAGCGCTCGCTTCTCCCCCCTCGTGGCTTCTACCCTCGCGCCCGTGATCGCGCCGATTCGCGACGCTGCCTCAGCAACCGTCTGGGCGGGGATGAAGGTGTCTGAGCGGTTGTCTTCGATCAATGGCTTCCAAATTCGTCGAGGTCGAACTCGCCTGTGAACATGTCCGAGGCGAAGGTGCGCGAGAAATCGAATTTCAGATTGGGCAAGACATGATGGTCTATCTCGGTGACGAGGTCGCGTGGGCGCCGGACATTCTCATTAAGCCGTCCTGCGTTCAGCTTTGTGACCATGTCAACTGTATCCGAGGCGTCAAGTCGAGAAACCAGCTCCTCGTTCGGGACCAAGTCAGGGGGGATCGGAAGTGAACGAAGGTTGCGCAGCGAAAGGGTGATGCCGCCTTCCAATGTCCGCCACCACCAATAGGGCAGTGAGCTGTTGAGTAGAAGATACGCGAGTTCTTCGTCCTGTTGGTTTCGAAAGTAGAGACTGTGCTTAGATGTGCGGTCGAGGTCGCGGCGAGATGCGGAGACGTAGTAGCGAGGAGTCGCGGCGACGCTGAGTCTGAACGGCGTCGGAGTTCGCGAGACTATATCGGCAAGGGTCCTCTCCGCAGTAGCGAGATGTTCCCAGACGCCTTCGGTCCCGCGCATAAGCTTCGCCCACTCGCCAGCAGGGCCGATACGAAGAGGCAGCAAGTCTTTTCTTGCGCTCTGCCATAGCCGAGAACGTGAGGCAGAAGCCCATCGAAGAATAGGGGTGATGCGCCAGTCACGGTCACCAGGCGCAGAGACTGTAATCGCGGCCCTCACGAAGTTGGTCTTCGACGTGTTGGTAGACCCGTATTTGTAGCCGCGGAACACGGTGTCTGGCACATTGTCGAAAACAAGCACCTCCCCGCCACTCTTCTCGCTTAGCAGGGCGCGCAGCTCGGAATACTTGATTCCGGTGAGGTGAGCGGCTGGCGTGATCGAGATGAAGCCCGTCGAGGAAGTGATGGCGCGCTCGAGGAAGTAGGCGTAGAGGTCACGCGCATCCGCAGTTCTGAACCGTTCGTCCCGGCTTGTGCCCGCGTAGGGGGGATTCAAGATCGCGAAGTCGTGTGGCGGCTGGCTTTCGGTGAGGTAATCCTGGGTCCTGGATCGCTGGGCGAGCCGTGCCAGTGTCTCCGTCGAAGCATGTGGCGCGAAACTCGCCGATATGAGCGCGACAGCAGTCTTTAGGGCCGTGCCGTCGAGGTCCACGAGGGTCAGGCTTTCCATCACGAAGGTCGCGGAGTCGTCCATCGAGCTCGCGAGATGCCACGCGAGGTTGCCGACGCCGCAACAGGGGTCGATCCAATGTCCGGCTGGAAAACGGCGCGCTTGGTGTGCCATGAACCGGGCGACGTCATCGGGCGTGAAGTACTGCCCTCGTGATCGCCGGCTGCTGTGGTCGCCAATGGCGAGCAGAGCCTCGTAGACGATGCCGATCTCCCCGATCGTCAAACCGACGAGTGGGTTGGACGTATCTCTGGGCGGGGTTCCAAGGTACGCGACCAGCGCGTCTGCGATGTCGGGCCTCATGTCGGCAACGAGTCGAGACACGGCCGCCAGCCACCCAGTCCGCTCGTTTCCGCCGGTTCGGACCGACAGGACGCGGATAGCTTCTGCGATGCGGCGGCTCGATGTTGATGCCCCTCCGGAGAACGCGGAGGCGATTTCATCGTCTTCTCGCGCGCTGACAACAGTGTCCATTCGACTGCTGTCCCCGTCCGATCCGCCCATTACCCGCGGGGTGTGAAGCAAGGTTTGTGGCGATGTCATGCCAGCGACGTCCTCAACGCGAGACGCAACGCTGAGATCCGTCGAGGATCCCGGCGAAGCGGCCACCGAACGAGCGACTTCCGGCCGTAGGAGCGTGTCCGAGAGGGCCCAGCACGTCTCACAACTCCCAAGTCGATCCCTGGGATGGATTGGTCAGCGAAAACGCCGACGTCCGGGTCTGCTAGTGCGAGCGGCTGGCTCGGGAGCGTGGATCCGGCGGACACGACGATCGTTTGAATCGTTGGCGGCTTGCGAAGGTCGTCGATGAGGCCCTGCGGTGCTTCGCGGACGCGGCAGTCCTGCGTTTCTGGGCGTAGGCGCAGCGCGACATGCGGTCTGCAACAGGCCCCGCACCATGGCTCTTCGAGCCTGTATCTGCAGTCCATCATTCTTACATTCTCGCAGGGGGCGCGGACACTGCCGGTGCTCTCGCGGGCGTGCGCCCGCTGTGTTCAGCCTTGGACCACCTCAGCGACCGTCTTAATCGCGCTGGCGGTACTGTCGGCAGGGATTCCTCGCCACCGTTCCACTCTCAGACCCGCTCGCACTTCCGGCGTTCATCATCTCCATCGTCGCGGCTATCGCGGGGGTAGCGGCGCTCGTCTGGAATGTCTGGACTTGGCGGCATTAAGGCGCGCGGGTGACGCTCGAATCGCTCGCGATCCACAAAGCGACCAGACCCAGTGGATCAACGTTGCGATTCGCAACAGAGGCCGCTCTGCTGTGACGGTCATGGAGGTCTTGCTCTATGAGGAAGTCACGCCAACGTCGTGCCGCTCGACAGAAGTGCTGATGGGCCGAGACGAGGGCGACGAGATGATGCCGTATCGATTGGAGCCGCAATCTAGCCTGGAGTTCTACGAACAGTTGGTCGCCGACAGCTCCACCGACGGCAGGTCGGGCTATTGGGTGACGGTCGAACTCGCTAACGGAAGACGCTTGAGAGCGGCTGGATCCAGAACCGTTGATACGCCGAGAGACGACTGGCGTGTGGGCCGGGACCCGGCTAGTCGATCCAGGTCCGGTAACCGAGCGCCATTCGCCGAGAGGAGGCGATCTGTTGCCTGGTCACCACATTCACCTTTGGCTCGAGCGGCGATAGGACACCGGTGACAGCGACAAGAATCCAGTCCGGGTCCGTTGTCGCTCTCCACCACTCCTTCGGAGTCAGGTTAAAGATCAGAGCCGGCCCTTGGATTCCCTTGACCTCCACCTTGAGCAGTCGGTCTTCTCGCTTGAAGAGCAGGTCGTAGCCAACGCCATCCTGTTGGCAGTCCCTCTCCAAGACCCAGCCGTCGGCGGTCAAAGATCGGATGGCGTACTTGATCCCTCGGATCTCAGCTAGGCGGCGGGCAGTCTGATC
>NZ_JANJFJ010000093.1:0-14468 GCF_024626565.1 Microbacterium sp. zg.Y909 | reverse complement strand
CGTTGCTCCCCACTCTAGTGACGACCGCGGCGGCGCCACAGGCCACCGGCCGTGCGAAAGGTCAGACGACGAGCGCGATCGCGACGCCGTCCCAGCCCTTCGCGTCGAGCGTCTGCAGCGCCGTGGCGTCGAATCGCGGGTCCTGGCCGAGCATCTGCAGTCCCCGCTGCATCCCGGTGACGCCGGGGTCGGTCGAGTCGGCGTCGGCCACCCTGCCGCCGCGGCCGACGTTGTCCACCACGACGACGGTGCCGGGGCGACCGAGCCGCGCAGCCCAATCCAGATACAGGCTGCTGGACTCCTTGTCGGCATCGATGAACACCAGGTCGAACGGCGCTTCCGAGGCGAGGGTGGGGAGCACGGCCTCTGCCCGGCCTACGAGGATGTCGACCTTGTCTCCGACGCCCGCGCGCGCCAGATTCTGACGCGCGACGGCTGCGTTGGCGGGCTCAGCCTCGATGGTCACCACCCGGCCGCCTTCGGGCAGCGCGCGGGCGAGCCAGATGGTGGAGTACCCGCCGAGGGTGCCGATTTCCAGCACGCGCTCGGCTCCGCTCATGCGGGCGAGAAGATTCAAGAACTTGCCGTTCACGGGTGCGACCTCGATGGGAGGAAGCCCGGCGCGGTTCTGGTCGGCGACGGCCTGCTCCAGCGCCGCGTCGTGTCCGACGAGCGTGTCGGCGAAGTAGCGGTCGACGCGCCGCCAGGTCTCTTCGGTGGGTTCGGTCATGCCATCCACCCTCGCGAACGGCTCGCCGCGGGGTCAACCCCCGGCGCGGGTCACGTCCGAGGGCCTTCCTGCCGCGCCCGATCGGCCACCGCCTGCAGCACCGCGGCGCCCGTCTCGGCGTCGTCGACCGTGACGACGAACTGCCTGCCGTCGGCTCTCGTCACCTGGATCGCCTCACCCGCGCGCGTCACCACGCCGAACCGGCCCGGCGTCCAGCGCCACCCCCAGCCGCCGAAGTCCCCGGTCGGGTTCACGAACACGACCTCGACGGCACGGATGCCGCTCGGTTCCAGGCGCCAGCGCGGCACCCCGGCGAACGCCCGCACTGTCAGGCCGCGGTTGTCGACGACCACGCGATAGGCCGTGCCCGTGGCCACGAGCAGCGTCACGACGACGCCGGACGCCAGCGTGATCCACCCCGCCGCGTCGTCACCGGTCACCAGCAGCACCACGCCGAGCCCGACAGTGACGAGCGCAGCGCCGCCCAGCAGTGCCAGAGGCAAACGGGACATCGTGGCAGTACGCACCCACACAGCGCTCTCGTCGGCTCCGAGGTCGAGCGCGTGCGCCGCCTCCCCCGCGACCGGCGCCGCGGTCGCGCGCGGCAGCGCCCACCAGCCGGCCAGCCCGGCGGCGACACCGGCGGCGAGAGCGCCGAGCATCGGGAGACCCGCTCCCACCGCCTGCTCATCCGGAGCGCCCACCTGCACCGCCGCGAGCGCCGTGGCGAGCACGCTGAGGAACGCCACGGTCCCGAGTACCAGCGCGCCGACGAAGCCGCTGTTCGCGGTCGGTGTCGCCGGTCGCGCGTCTCGCCGGGCGGCGGCACGATCAGAGGCCAGGGCCGTGCCCGCCAGCAGCGCCGACAGGCCGATGCCCAGGCCTGCGGTCAACGCCGGGAACGACCACGCCGGCCCGAAGCCGTCGGGCGTGCCGCTGAAGTCCCAGTGGATCGCGACGGTGGCGGCCAGGTTCGGCAGCATGATGAGCTGCACGACCGATGCGGCGAGCGCGATCGTGATCGGAGCGATGAGCGCCACGATGAGGAAGCGGCGGTTGGGGTCGGCGGGGCGTCGGGTCACGGTGTCGGCCTTTCCTGAGGCTCGGGGGCGGTCGCGGAGGGAGCAGGAGCGAGATCGGCGATCAGCGCGGCGAGGGTGTCGGGTCCGATGCCGGCGTCGGCGGCACGTGCCACCAGGTCGGCGAGTTCCGCGCGCAACTCCGCCACGCGCGTCGCGGCATCCGTCACGACCGCCCCGCGCCCCCGGCGCAGTTCGATCAGGCCCTCGTCGCGCAGCTCCTGGTAGGCGTGCAGCACGGTGTGAAGGTTCACGCCGAGCGACGGCGCGATCTGCTTCGCCGACGGCAGCCTCTCTCCGGCGCGCAGCCGTCCGGCGGCGATCTCGGCACGCACCGACGCCGCGATCTGCGCGAACAGGGGCGCGTCGGCGCGGGGGTCCATTCTGATCAGCACGTCTTTATTCTAGTACGCCTAGAACAAGCGCGATTGTCGGTTTCCGCCAGCACATGTGCGGCGTCGCTACACGTCCGCCACAATGCCGGTCATGCGAATCACTCCCCGCCGCATGGCCGTCGGCATGAGCCTGTGGGCTCCGAACCTCTTCAGCGGCATCCGCGTGCGGCGCTTCTCGCCGGATTGGACCGAAGCCACGGTCGAGCTGCACGTGAACGTGATCACCCGCAACTACGTGAAGACCGCGTTCGGCGGGTCGATGTCGGCGATGACCGATCCGTACTTCTTCATGCTCGTGATGCACCAGCTCGGCCGCGACTACGTCGTCTGGGACACCCGCGGCGAGATCGAGTTCGTCAAGCCTGGCCGAGGCGTGCTCACGGCGCACTTCCACGTGCCCCCGGAGAAGGCGGACGAGCTGCGCGAGCGGGCGCGCGGCGGGGCGAAGGTGCTCGAGTGGTTCGAGACGGACGTGACGGATGCCGCCGGCGACGTCGTCGCGCGGGTGCGCCGCGAGGTCTACGTGCGCGAGAAGCGCCGCGTGAGCGAAACCGCCCCCGCCTGAGAGCTCAGGTGCCCTCGGGCGGGATCCCCCGGTCGCGCACGAGGTAGATCCACGGGAAGGCGCGGCACGCCACCTGCCAGCCGCCGCGCTCCTCAGCGGCCAGCGACGCCCGCCAGAAGATGCGCCGGGGCTCCCACTGCGTGTCGGTGCGCACCATCCGGTGCGAGAGCATCCCGACCTCCACCGTGCGCCACCCCGCGCGGCCGGCGGCGTCGAGCTCTGTCATCTCGTCGAACGCGGTGACCGGCCCGAGCCAGCGCTCCGCCCCGACGGCGTCAGGACCCAGGGCGGCGCCCGCCTCTGTCGGACCTCCGAAGCGCTGCTGCGCGGCCTGACGGGACATGCCGAGCTCCGCACCGATGAGAGCCCAGCTCGCTCCCCCTCCGCGCGCGGCGGCGACAGAGCGCTGCAGGATCTCCCGCACCTCGCGCTCGGCGCGCGCACTGGCGGCGATGAGCGCCAGGTGCTCGTCGACACCGAGCGGGGCGCTGTCATCGACCTGCGCTGCCGCCAGCACGGCCCGGCCGACCGCGTCGGCGAGGTCGCTCATGCCTGGTCGGACTGGCTCGGCAGCCACGCCGCCGCCGGCATCCCTCGCCCGATGCCGTTGCCGAAGCCCCAGAAGTAGGCGCCCGCGGCGATGATGCCGATGGCGGCACCCTGCACCGCCCCTCCCCAGAATCCGCGCCACTCGAAACCGACCGCGAGGAGCAGGAGAACCATCCCAGCGATCATTCCGACGATCGCGATCCACTTCATGCGCCCGATCACGGCGGACGCCCGGCTGCTGATCTGCTTCATGGTGTCAACGTATCCTTGACGTCGCGCCCATGTCAACCACCTCTTGACACCCGGTCCCGGCTCGCCTGTCCCGGATCGCGGTTTCCCGGTACCGGATTCCGCGATATGCGACGGGCGAGGGCGAAAGGGGCGAGGCGGGCGGCCGCACGCGAAAGGCGGGGCGCGACAGACAGGGCGCGACAGCGGGCACCCAGCGGGCGGCCCAGCGGGCGGCCCGGCGGGAGCGCGCAGACGCGGAGCGGGGGTCAGCCGAGCGGCTTCACCTCGACCTCGCCCGGCGTGGCACCGGCCGGCAGCAGCGCGAACGCGGTGTAGCCGTCGTTCGACGCGCGCTCGAGCAGACCCTTGAGGTTCTTCGTCCGCTGCTCCAGGCGCACCCGCGCACCGGATGCCACGAAGGCCGCCTTGTGGGCGAGCAGCTCCGACACGGGCACGTCGCGGTCGTGCACGAGCACGACGCTCGCCGCGTCGGCCGCGTCGGATGCCGCCAGCAGGTCGACGATGCGCTCGAAGCCGATCGAGAACCCGACCGCAGCAACGTCCTGACCGAGGAACCTGCCGATCATGCCGTCGTAACGCCCGCCGCCGCCGAGCGAGTAGCCGACGCTCGGGTGGGCGAGCTCGAAGATGGTGCCGGTGTAGTAGCCCATCCCCCGCACGAGGAACGGGTCGAACACGAGCGGGGTCTCCACGCCGCCGCCGCGTGCTGCAGCGACCGTCTCCCCCAGGCCGACGAGGTGCGCGATGATCTCGTCCGGCACGCCCTCGGGCAGCGAGGCGCGGATCTGGTCCTCGCCGAAGGGCCGGTCTTCGCCGCCGGCCACGCCCGCCAGGAACTGCTCGAACGCGTCGACGGCCGCAGCGGTCGCGCCGCGTTCGCGCAGCTCAGCGGCGACGCCAGTCGGCCCGATCTTGTCGAGCTTGTCGATCGTGATGAGCACCCCGGGGCGCTCCTCGGCCGCGAAGCCGAACACGTCGAGCATCGCGTCCAGCAGTCGGCGGTCATTGATGCGGATGCTGCCTCCCTCGAGGCCCAGCGCGTCGAGGGCGTCGAGGCTCGCGACGATGAGCTCGGCCTCGGCGCGCGCCGATGCGTCGCCGATGATGTCGATGTCGCACTGCACGAACTGGCGGTAGCGACCCTTCTGCGGGCGCTCGGCGCGCCACACCGGGGCGATCTGGATCGAGCGGAACACGCTCGGAAGCGCCGCCCGGTGGGTGGCGTAGAACCGCGCCAGGGGCACCGTGAGGTCGTAGCGCAGGCCGAGGTCGGCGAGCGCCGCGACGTCGAGGGCCGGCCCGTCGGCGGCGGCACGCACCGCGTCGGCATCCAGACCTCGCTTGAGGATGTTGAAGGCGAGCTTCTCGTTGTCGCCGCCGATGCCGGCATGGAGGCGCCCGTACTCTTCGAGCACGGGGGTCTCGATCTCATCGAACCCGTGTGCGCGGTAGCGCTCGCGGATCACGGCGAGCACGCGCTCGCGACGGGTCTTGTCAGCGGGGAGGAAGTCGCGCATGCCGCGCGGCGGATTGACGGATGCCACGGAACGATTCTCTCAGGAACCCCGGGGGTGCTCCGCCGCGCGGACCTCCCCCTCCAGACCCCGCAGTCGCTCGCGCAGCGCACGCTCGGCATCCCACCCGCGGGCGCGCGCCGTTGCGACGAGTGCGAGCAGGGCGTCACCGAGCGCAGCCTCGTCGACGGGCGCCGGCTCCGGGACCTCCCCGTCGACGACATGGACGCCCACCGACTCCGCCTTGCCCAGCAGCTTCTGCGCGAGGGCCAGGGAGGGCATGTGGCGCGAGACCCCGTCGAGCACGCTCGTGCGGGCGTGCTTCTCGGCGGCCTTCGCGGCGTTCCAGTGCACGAGCACCTCTTCGGGCGTGGTCGCGGTCTCGCCGGCGAAGACATGCGGATGCCGGCGCACCATCTTCTCGGTCAGGTCGCGGGCGACGTCGTCGATGTCGAACGGGTGGTCGGCATCGCTCGCCGCGACCTGAGCGTGGAAGAGCACCTGCCAGAGCAGGTCGCCGAGCTCCTCGCGCAGGTCTTCGCGGGACCCCGCTTCGACGGCATCCACGAGTTCCGCCGCCTCTTCCACGAGGTACGGGACGAGCGCGCGGTGGTCGATCTGCTGCGTCCACACGCACCGTTCGCGCACCGCGCGCATCGTGTCGGCGGCCGCGCGGAGCGGGTCGCCGGCAGCTCGGGCCGGTGCGGAAGCGTCGCGGGTGGTCACCGCACCATTGTGCCCGTCAGTTGATCTGTCCGCCCGTGGGCGACGGCGGGTGGGGCGCCTGCTCGCGCTCCGCTTCGGACGTGGCCAGGCGCCGGAAGTGGCGCGCGCGCTGCGAGACGAGCAGGCCCGCGACGATCAGGGCGATGCCGGAGCCTGCCAGCACGCCGAGGGTGGCCTCGTCGCGCACGAGCGGGTCGCCCGCGAAGGCGAGCTCCGCCAGCAGCAGCGACACCGTGAAGCCGATGCCGCCCAAGGCGCCCGCGGCGAGCAGATCCATGAGCGACAGGTGGGGAGCGGCCCCCCGGTTGCCGATGCGCAGCGAGATCCAGCCGAACAGCGTGATGCCGATGATCTTGCCGACCGGCAGCCCCACCACGATGCCCCAGAACGCCGGCGACAGCTCGGTGGGCGACACCCGCGGAACGGCGACCAGCGCCGCGGAGAAGGCGAACAGCGGCAGGATCAGGCCGTTCACCCACGGCTCGAGCGCGTGGCGGGTGCGCAGCGCCGGCCGCTGGGCCATCGCGAGGCCCAGAGCGACACCGGCGATCGTGGCGTGCACGCCCGAGAGGTAGACCAGCACCCAGGTGACGATGCCGAGCACCACCAGCAGCACGGCGACCGGCACACGCGCGCGCGTGTCGAGGCGTCTGCTGAGCACTCCGAAGACGATGACGGCGAGCGCGGCGAGGGCAAGCAGCCCGATGTTCACGTCGGCAGTGAAGAGCACGGCGATGAAGAGGATGCCGACGATGTCGTCGAGGATCGCCAGCGCCAGCAGGAAGATGCGGATGCCCGAGGGCAGCCCCTTGCCGAAGACGGCGAGCACCCCGAGGGCGAACGCGATATCGGTGGCGGTCGGGACGGGCCACCCGACGGCGGCCTCGGACCCGCCGGCGAAGATCAGGAAGATCGCGATGGGCACCAGTACGCCACCCGCGGCGGCGATCGCCGGCTGCAGCGCCTTGCGCGCGGAGTTGAGCTCGCCGTTGGTGAGCTCGAACTGCAGCTCGACGGCGACCATGAAGAAGAAGATCGCCAGCAGTCCGTCCTGGATCCAGTGGCCCACCGACATCTCGAAGATGCCGGGAATGCCGACGTAGGTCTCCTTGACGCCGACGACGGCCTCGCCGAGCGGTGTGTTCGCGATGACGAGGGCGGCGATGGCCGCGGTCAGCAGGATGACGGCGGGGAATCGCGCGGAGCGCAACAGGGACATCGGACCTCCAGAGGGTCGGGTTGGGGGCTTCCGCCCTCGATATCCGAGCGCGAGCCGACCAGACTTCCCGGCGCACCGGCGTCCATCGTAGCGAAGCGAAATGGCCCGGCGCTCTGGGGTTAGCGTTGAACGCATGCGTGATGTCACCCCCACCGAGGCCATTGATCTGGTCGGACGTTTCGAAGCAGGTCAGGAGCTTCCCGAGCAGATGCGCGCCGACGTGCGCCTTCTGGGCGGGCTCCTCGGCGACGTGCTGCGCGAGAGCGGCACCCCAGGGCTGTACGACGACGTGGAGCGCCTGCGCACGGCCTCGATCCAGGCCTACACCGACGAGACGGATGCCGCCCACCGCCGTGCCGCGGCGATCGCCGACGGCTTCACGCTGGCCCGAGCAGGTGAAGTCGCCCGCGCCTTCACCTGTTACTTCCACCTGGTGAACCTCGCCGAGGAGCACCAGCGCGTGCGCATCCTGCGCGAGCGCGACGCCGATCCCGACCGCGCGGACGTCGACACGGTGGCCGCCGCGTACGCACGCCTCTCCGACGAGGTCGGCGACGACGTCGCCCTCGAGCGGCTTCGCGCCCTGCGGTTTCACCCCGTCTTCACCGCGCACCCCACCGAGGCGCGGCGCCGTGCGGTGTCCACCGGCATCCGGCGCTTGGCCGGCCTGCTGATCGAGCATGACGCGTCGCTGCCCGCGAGCACCGAGCGACGCCGCGTCGAAGGCCGCATGCTCGAGGAGATCGACACCCTCTGGCGCACCGCCCCACTGCGCCCCGAGAAGCCGTCACCGACCGACGAGGTGCGCTCGGTGATGAGCGTCTTCGACGAGACGCTGTTCACCGCCGTGCCGCAGGTCTACCGCCGCGTCGACGACGCGCTGCAGGGTCCCCTCGCCGGCAGCCGCCCGCCCGTCATCGCCCCCTTTGTGCGCCTGGGAACCTGGGTCGGCGGAGACCGCGACGGCAACCCGTTCGTCACCGCCGCCGTCACCCGCCGCGCCGCGGGGATCGCGAGCGAGCACGTGCTGATGGGGCTCGAGCGCGCAGCCAACCGCATCGGGCGCGCCCTCACCCTCGATGCCGCCACGACCCCGCCGAGCGACGAGCTCCTGGCCCTCTGGCACCGACTGCGGGCCAGCGACGAAGACGCCGCCGACGAGATCGCCAAGCGCTCCCCCGATGAGCCTCACCGCCGGGTGCTCCTGCTGATCTCGCGGCGGATCGCCGCCACCGGCTCCCGCAACGCCGACCTCGCCTACACCGACCCCGAGCAGCTACTGGCGCACCTGCGGGTCATCCAGGACTCCCTCGCGCAGGGCAGCGCCGCACGCCAGGCGTACGGCGCCCTGCAGCAGCTGATCTGGCAGGTGGAGACCTACGGGTTCCACCTCGCCGAGCTCGAGGTGCGGCAGCACTCCGACGTGCACAAGAAGGTGCTCGCCGAGCTCGACGCCGGCGGACCGCGCAGCGAGCTGACCGAGGAGGTGCTCGACACCTTCCGCGCCGTCGCCTTCGTGCAGGAGCGGTACGGCATCCGCGCGGCCGGTCGCTACATCGTCTCGTTCACCCGCACCGCCGACGATCTGGCCGCCGTGCACCGCCTCGCCCGCTACGCCGTCGGCACGGGGGGCACTCCCCCGACGCTCGACGTCATCCCGCTCTTCGAGACTTTCGCCGACCTGCAGGCGGCCCCCGGCATCCTTGCCGAGATCGTCGAGCACCCGCAGTTCAAGGCGCGTCTGGAAGCGACGGGACGACGGCTCGAGGTCATGCTCGGCTACTCGGACTCGTCGAAGGACGTCGGCCCCGTGGCCGCGAACCTCGCCCTCTACGAGGCGCAGGCGAAGATCGGCGCGTGGGCGCAGCGCGAGGGCATCGAGCTGACGCTGTTCCACGGACGCGGCGGCGCCCTTGGGCGCGGCGGCGGACCGGCCAACTCCGCGATCCTCGCCCAACCGCCGCACTCGGTCGACGGCCGGTTCAAGCTCACCGAACAGGGCGAGGTGATCTTCGCCCGCTACGGCGACCCCGCCATCGCGATGCGCCACATCGACCAGGTCGCTGCGGCGATCCTGCTGGCATCCGCCCCCTCCAACGAGGAGCGCAACAGCGCGGCGGCGGCGCGGTACGCCGACGTGGCCGCCACCATGGACGCCGCCTCGCGGGAGCGGTTCTTCTCGCTCGTGAAGGCACCCGGGTTCGCCCCCTGGTTCGCGACCGTCACGCCCATGGAGGAAGTCGGCCTGCTCGCGCTCGGGTCGCGCCCCGCGCGGCGCGGCCTCTCGGTGGAGTCGCTGGAGGACCTGCGCGCCATCCCCTGGGTGTTCGCGTGGACGCAGGCGCGCATCAACCTGGCCGGCTGGTTCGGCCTGGGCACGGCGCTGCAGGCCGTGGGCGACGAGGCACTGCTGCGGGAGGCCTACGAGCAGTGGCCGCTCCTGCACACCCTCGTCGACAACGTCGCGATGAGCCTCGCCAAGGCCGACCCACGCATCGCCCGCGAGTACCTGCAGCTGGGGGACCGACCCGATCTCGCCGACCTCGTGATGGACGAGATGACCCTCACTCGCGACTGGGTGATCCGCCTGACCGGCGGCAGGCAGCTGCTGGCGAGCAAGCCGGTGCTGCAGCGCGCGGTGAAGATGCGCAGCCCCTACGTCGACGCGCTGTCGCTGCTGCAGCTGCGCGCGCTGCGGGCACTGCGCGACGACCGCCTAGACGAGTCGCAGGCGGCGGATACCCGCCACCTGCTGCTGCTGTCGGTGTCGGGGGTCGCTGCGGGCCTGCAGAACACCGGGTGAGCGGGCGGGCGCGTCCTTTCGCGGGGCGTGCGCGTCCCCAACTCCTCGACTTCGTGCGCCTCGAGCGCGGAATCAGCCCGGATTCGGCCCACCGGGGCCCGTTCTTGAGGAGTTGAGAACGCCGGACGGATGCCGGAGCTGTTCGTCCGCGCGCCGGGCCCGTGCCCGCGGCGTCCGTGACGTCACACGCGTCGGGGCCCTCAAGAACCGCAGGTAGGGTGGAGCGGGCCGCTCGCGCGGCCTGCCTCACCCGTCGGCAAGAAAGCACCACCCGTGACCGAGACCCTCGTCGCCCTTCCCGCCTCCGTACGCGACGTTTTCGATACCGTCGTCGCGCGGAACCCGCACGA
Source organism: Microbacterium sp. zg.Y909 (assembly GCF_024626565.1). Taxonomy (NCBI): domain Bacteria; kingdom Bacillati; phylum Actinomycetota; class Actinomycetes; order Micrococcales; family Microbacteriaceae; genus Microbacterium; species Microbacterium sp. zg.Y909. The sequence continues at coordinate 4,286 of NZ_JANJFJ010000093.1, read as the reverse complement.
ACCCGAGTTCCAGCAGGCGGTGCATGAGGTCTTGCTTTCCATCGTCCCGGTGCTGGAGCGGCATCCGCAGTTCGTCGAAGGCGGCATCCTCGAGCGCATCGTGGAGCCCGAGCGGCAGATCCTGTTCCGGGTGCCGTGGCTCGATGACGCCGGTCGCCTGCAGGTGAACCGTGGATTCCGAGTGCAGTTCTCGTCGGTGCTGGGCCCTTACAAGGGCGGCCTGCGGTTCCACCCGTCGGTGAACCTGTCGATCATCAAGTTCCTCGGATTCGAGCAGATCTTCAAGAACGCCCTCACCGGTCAGGGAATCGGCGGCGCCAAGGGCGGCAGCGACTTCGATCCGCACGGCCGTTCGGATGCCGAGATCATGCGCTTCTGCCAGTCGTTCATGAACGAGTTGTACCGCCACCTGGGCGAGCACACTGACGTGCCGGCCGGCGACATCGGCGTGGGCGCCCGCGAGATCGGATACCTCTTCGGCCAGTACCGCAAGATCACAAACCGTCACGAGTCCGGCATGTTCACCGGCAAGGGCGTGCAGTGGGGTGGCGCCGAGGTGCGCACCGAGCTGCACGGCAAGCGCGTCGCCGTGTCGGGTTCGGGCAACGTGGCCGTCTACGCGATCGACAAGGCCTACCAGCTGGGCGCGACGCCGGTGACGGCCTCGGACTCGTCCGGGTACGTCGTCGACGACGCCGGGATCGACCTCGTGCTGCTGCGCCAGGTGAAGGAGGTCGACCGCGAGCGCATCTCGGCGTACGCGGCCCGGCGACCCAGCGCCCGCTTCGTCGAGGGCAAGCGCCCGTGGGAGGTGCCGGTGGACATCGCCATCCCCTCGGCGACGCAGAACGAGCTCGACGAGGGCGACGCTGCCATGCTCATCGCCAACGGTGTGCGTGCCGTGGCCGAAGGCGCGAACATGCCGTCGACGCCGGGTGCGGTCGCCGCCTTCCAGCGGGCCGGGGTGCTGTTCGGGCCGGGCAAGGCCGCGAACGCCGGAGGTGTCGCGACGTCGGCACTGGAGATGAGCCAGAACGCCTCGCGCCAGCGCTGGAGCTTCGCCGACAGCGAGCGCAAGCTGCAGGCGATCATGAAGGGCGTGCACGACTCCGCCTTCGCCGCCGCCGAGCGCTACGGGCACCCGGGCGACTACGTGGTCGGCGCGAACTCCGCCGGTTTCGAGCGGGTCGCCCACGCGATGCTGGCCCAGGGCGTCATCTGACGCGAGTGAGTATTCACGCCGCCGAATACTAACTCGGCGGGTCCCGTCACTCGACGTGCGTGATCTCGCAGTCCGAGCCGGGCGACAGAATGCCCTCGTGGCCGTCGTCGAATGTGACGGTGAGCAACGGGGACGCCGGGTCGCCGGTCACCTCGGTCACGATGCCTTCGCGCTCCGGCGCGCCCACGGTACGACCGTGGATGCGGATGCGATCCCCCACTGCGGCTTTCATCGTCGGCCACCTCCGCCGCCCACCGTACGACGCCCCGGCCGCACGCGCGAGGGGGTGCGCGTCAGCCGGCCGCCTTCTCCGGCACCGCGGGCGCCGGAAGCGGGAAGAACTGATCCAGCAGCTGCGAAACCCATGCGATCAGATCCCGGTCGGCCAGCGCCTCGCCGCCGGCGGTCGGCAGCGGCACGACCATCGCGTCTCCCCCGGCGAGCAGCTTGCCCTTCGGGTACAGCCGCTGCAGGCGCACGCGCAGCGAGTCGGGCAGGTGCGCGGGCGCGACACGCAGGTTCGGACCCATCGCCACGACGTCGGTGAGCCCGGACTGGGCGGCCCGGCGCCTCAGGCGCGCGACGGCGAACAGCCCCTCCGTCTCGGGCGGCAGGTCGCCGTACCTGTCGGTCAGCTCCTCGATGACGAGATCGATCGCGTCGTCCTTGGCGGTGGCGGATGCCGCGGCCGACAGCTTCTGGTACGCCTCGAGGCGCAGCCGCTCGCTGTCGATGTAGGACTCCGGGATGCGGGCCTGCACCGGCAGCTCGAGCCGCAGCTCGGCCGGGCCCTCGACATCCTCGCCGCGGAACGTGGCGACGGCCTCGCCGATCATCCGCAGGTACAGGTCGAAGCCGACTCCCGCGATGTGTCCGGCTTGCTCGGCGCCCAAGAGGTTCCCGGCGCCGCGCAGCTCGAGATCCTTGAGCGCCACCTGCATCCCCGACCCGAGATCGTTGTTGACCGCGATGGTCTCCAGACGGTCGGCGGCGGTCTCGCTCAGCGGCTTCATGTCGTCGTAGAGGAAGTAGGCGTACGCCCGCTCGCGCCCGCGTCCCACGCGTCCGCGCAGCTGGTGCAGCTGGCTGAGACCGTACTTGTCGGCGCGGTCGATGATGATCGTGTTCGCGTTGGAGATGTCCAGACCCGTCTCGATGATCGTGGTGCACACCAGCACGTCGGCGCGGCGCTCCCAGAAGTCGTCGACGACGTGCTCCAGCGCGTGCTCGCCCATCTGGCCGTGCGCGACGGCGACCCGGGCCTCGGGGACGATCTCGGCCAGGTGCGCGGCGACCCGCTGGATCGACGACACCCGGTTGTGCACGTAGAACACCTGTCCTTCGCGCAGCAGCTCGCGCCGGATGGCCGCGGCGATCTGCTTGTCGCTGCGCGCGCCGACATAGGTGAGGATCGGATGCCGGTCCTCGGGCGGGGTCTGCAGCGTCGACATCTCCCGGATGCCGGTGACCGCCATCTCCAGCGTGCGCGGGATGGGCGTCGCGCTCATCGCGAGAAGGTCGACGTTCGTCTTCAGCTTCTTCAGCTGCTCCTTGTGCTCGACACCGAAGCGCTGCTCCTCGTCGATGATCAGCAGGCCCAGGTCCTTGAAGATGACCTTCTCGGTGAGGATGCGGTGTGTGCCAATGACCATGTCGACGGTGCCGTCCAAGAGGCCGGCGACGACCTCGCGCGCCTCCTTGTCGGTCTGGAAGCGAGAGAGGGCGCGCACCTTGACCGGGAACCCGGCGAAGCGCTCGGTGAACGTCTCGATGTGCTGCTTGACCAGCAGCGTGGTCGGCACGAGCATGGCGACCTGCTTGCCGTCCTGGATCGCCTTGAAGGCCGCGCGCACGGCGACCTCCGTCTTGCCGAATCCGACGTCGCCCGACAGCAGCCGGTCCATCGGGATCGGCTTCTCCATGTCTGCCTTGATCTCGTCGATCGTCTGCAGCTGGTCGGGGGTCTCGGCGAAGGGGAAGGCCTCTTCGAGCTCCCGCTGCCAGGGCGTGTCCGGGCCGAACGCATGACCCTTGGCCGACATGCGCGCCGAGTAGAGCTTGACCAGGTCCACCGCGATGTCCCGCACCGCGCGGCGCGCCTTGCTCTTGGCCTGCGACCAATCGCTGCCACCCATCTTCGACAGCGCGGGGGCCTCGCCGCCGACGTACTTCGACAGCAGGTCCAGTTGATCGGTGGGCACATACAGCTTGTCGCCGGGATACCCGCGCTTGGAGGGCGCATACTCCAGCACGAGGTACTCGCGCTGGGTCTTCACGGCGTTGCGGCCGCCGCTGGACACCTCGCGCTGCATCAGCTCCACGAACCGGCCGATGCCGTGGGTGGCGTGGACGACATAGTCCCCCGCCTTCAGCTGCAGCGGGTCGACGACATTGCGCCGACGCGAGGCCAGCTTCTTCACGACCCGGCCGTCGCTGCCGATCGTGCGGCCGTAGAACTCGGACTCGGTCAGCACCGCCAGCTTCGCGTCGGGCACCTCGAAGCCCCGCTCGAGCGTCGCGACCACCGTCAGCGCGACACCGGCTTCGGGGATGCCGTGGACGTCCTCGACCTCACGCGCGGCGAGGCCGCGCTCTGCCAGCACGGTGCGGGCGCGTTCCACCAGGCCTGCGCCGGATGCCGCTACGACCACGCGCCACCCGTCCGACAGCAGCTCGCCGATGTGGGCGGTCGCGCCGTCGACGTTGCCCTGGAAGGACGGCACCGGTCGCGCATCGACGCGCACCGCCGCGGCATCCTCGAGGGCGAGGTCGATGTCGATGAGGCCTTCGGCCGTGGCATCCGCTGCGCCGGAGTCGAACGCGCTGAACGTCCACCACACCCCGTCGCGGTCGTGCGCGGCCTGCTGCAGCTGCGGGAGGGTGAGGAAGTCGCCGGCACCCAGGTCGACGGGGCTGTCGGCGCCGGCCGTCGCCGCGCTCCACGCCGCCTCGAGGAACTCGCGGTTGGTGTCGCCGAGGGTCATCGCGCGGGTGACCGACCGCTCGGGGTCGACGAGCGCGGCGGCGGTTCCGCGCGGGAGGTAGTCCGCGATGGTGACGATCT
>NZ_JANJFJ010000092.1:0-902 GCF_024626565.1 Microbacterium sp. zg.Y909 | reverse complement strand
ACCGGCGCCTACTACGACGCGATGCAGCAGCGCGAGGAGACCGTCTCGACCTACATGGGCAACGAGCTGGCCATCCCCCACGGCACGAATGAGACCAAGGAGACGATCCTGGACTCGGCGCTGTCGGTCGTCCGCTACGACGGCGGCGTGGACTGGGACGGCAACCCCGTGACCTTCGTCGTCGGCATCGCCGGCAAGGGCGATGAGCACCTCGAGATCCTGTCGCAGATCGCCCTGGTGTTCTCCGACGAGGACGAGGTGGCCAAGCTCAAGCAGGTGCAGACGCCGGAAGAGCTGTACACCCTCCTCTCGACGGTGAACGCATCATGAAGGCCGTCCACTTCGGCGCCGGCAACATCGGGCGCGGCTTCGTCGGCCTGCTGCTGCACGAGGGCGGCTACGAGCTCGTCTTCTCCGACGTCGCGGCCGACCTCGTCGATGCGATCAACGCCGCCGACTCGTACACCGTGCACGAGGTGGGCGAGGGCGGCACCGACAAGGTCGTCACGAACTTCCGCGCCATCAACAGCCAGACCGACCCGCAGGCGGTCATCGATGAGGTGGCCACCGCGGACATCGTCACCACTGCGGTCGGCCCCACCGTGCTGCGCTTCGTCGCACCGCACATCGTCGCCGGCATCGCGATGCGCGATCCCGCGCTCCCGCCGCTGAAGGTGATGGCGTGCGAGAACGCCATCAACGCCACCGACCTGCTGCGCGACGAGATCCGCGCCCAGGCGGAGGACGGCTGGGATGCCATCGCCGGCCACGCCGTCTTCGCCAACACCGCGGTGGACCGCATCGTCCCCGCCCAGGCGCCGGGGGAAGGCGTCGACGTCACCGTCGAGCCGTTCTTCGAGTGGGCCATCGAGGCGCCGCCCTTCGGCGGCGAGCTGCCCTCG
>NZ_JANJFJ010000091.1:0-13649 GCF_024626565.1 Microbacterium sp. zg.Y909 | reverse complement strand
CCGGGGGCCCACTTCGTGGAGGACCTGGCGCCCTACATCGAGCGCAAGCTCTTCACGGTCAACACCGGCCACGCCGCGACGGCGTACTTCGGCGCGCGCGCCGGGGTCGACACCATCGCGGCAGCGCTCGAGGATTCCGAGATCGTCGCCGCCGTCGCCCGGGCCCTGTCGGAGACGTCGGCGCTGCTGGTCGCCAAGCACGGCCTCAACCCGGACGACCTCACCGACTACCGCGAGACGATCCTGCGACGCTTCGCCAACCCCGCGCTCCCCGACACCGTGTGGCGCGTGGGCCGGCAGCCGCTTCGCAAGCTCTCCCGGCACGAGCGGTTCGTCGGGCCCGCCGCGGAGGCTGCCGAGCGCGGCCTCGCCGTCGACGGCCTCGTGGCCGCGATGGGCGCCGCGCTGGAGTTCGACGACCCCGAGGACCCGCAGTCGGTCGACATGCAGCGGCTGCTGCGCGAACAGGATGCCGCGACCTTCACGGCATCCGTCACGGGTCTCGACTCGGACCACCCGCTGTTCGCTCCCGTGCTGGCCGTCGTGACGGCGCGACAGCGCGCGCTGCGTTGAGCACGCCGGGCACCCGCCGCGGGCGCGGGCGGCGCGGCCGCCGCGTGCTGTGGTGGGTGCTCGGGTCCCTCGCCGGGCTGCTGGTCGTCGCCGGGGTCGGCGTCGTGATCTGGAGCCAGGTCGGTGTCATGGCCGCGGAGCCCGAGCCCCTGGACGCGGTGCGCGCGGACGAGCGGATCACCGTGACCGACGACTCGGCGGCGATCGTGCTCTCCCCCGCCGACGGCGACTCCGACACCGGCCTGGTGTTCATCCCCGGCGCCAAGGTCGATCCGTGGGCTTACGCCGCGCTGCTGGCCGGCGCCGTCGCGGAGGACGACCGGACGGTGGTCATCACCAAGCCGTGGCTGAACCTGGCGTTCTTCGACCCGCGAGGGCTCGACACCTTCACCGACCTCGCGCCGGGCGTCGACACGTGGATTGTCGGAGGCCACTCCCTGGGCGGTGTGCGCGCATGCCAGCTGGCTGCCGATGCCGACGCCCTGGCGCTGTTCGCCTCGTACTGCGCGACGGATCTGTCCGACACCGACCTGCCGGTGCTGAGCCTGGCGGGCACCGAGGACGGCCTGTCGACGCCGCAGAAGATCGCCGACGCGCGAGGGCTGCTGCCCGCCGACGCGGAGCTGGTGGAGATCGACGGCGCTTCGCATGCGTCGTTCGGGGACTACGGCCCGCAGGCGGGCGACGGGGAACCGACCATCGGCGACGGGGACATGCGGGCGCGGGTGGCCGCCGCGCTGGGCGGGTTCGCCGGGTCGCTGGGGCGCTGAGCGCGGGCGCCGTGGCGCCTGGCGCCGTGGCCGCCGCGGGTGCTGGGAGGGCCGGCGCGCGCCGTAACTCCTCAACAACGCACGGTCGGCCGGGCCACCGACGGGATTCCGGCCTCTCCAGGGCGGTTTTTGAGGAGTTGCGACGGGGCGCCAGGCCGCAGCCCGCGGTCGGCTGCCCCGCCGACGCCGCGCGGGCCGCCGATTCATCCCCAGCCCGCGAAGGGGAGCATCCGTCCACCGTTCCGATCGCGCGGCCATCGCCGCCGGCCGCCCACCCCGCACAGTGTCGACATGCTCCGACAGCCGCCGCCCACCTCCCCCGACGTCCCGATGCGGTTCCTGAGCACCCGGGAGCTCGCCTTGCGCGGGGTCGGTCGGCAACGGGTGCGGCGCGGCCTGCAGGACGGCTCGCTGCTGCGCGTGCGGCGCGGGCGGTACCTGCTCGCCGGGTGCCACCCCGACATCGTGCGCGCGGCTCGCTTGGGGGTCCGGGTCGACTGCGTGTCACTCCTCGCACTCCTCGGCGTCTTCGTCATGGACCACAACCGGCTGCACGTGCAGGCGACCAACGGCGCGAGTCGACTGCCGCCACGGCCGCCGGATGTCGTCTGCCACTGGCGGCCGTCGTCCGCTGAGCCGACCCACCTCATGACCGATGTGGTCGAGGCCCTCGCACAGGCCTGCCGCTGCCAAGGACCGCGCGAGGCGATCGCGACCCTCGACAGCGCCTGGTACCGGGGCATCGTCGACGAGAAGGGTGTGGCCGCCGTCTTCGCGCTCCTCCCCCGGCGGTTCCAGCGGCTGCGGCCGCTGGTTGATCCCCGTTGCGAGTCCGGTCCGGAGACGATCATGCGGCTGCTGCTGCGCGGCCTCGGCTGCACCGTCGAGATACAGGTTTCGATATCCGGCGTCGGCCGCGTCGATCTCGTCGTCGACGGATGGCTGATCATCGAATGCGACAGCGAGGCGCACCACGCCGGGTGGGAGGCGCACAAGCGCGACCGCCGCCGCGACCTGGCGGCCGCCGCGCTCGGCTATACGACCGTGCGCCCGATCGCCGAGGACATCCTGTACCGGCGGGAGCAGGTGCTCGCGCAGCTGAAGCAGATTCTGGCCGTCGGCCCGACCACGCCCCGGGCGCAACTCCTCACACACGTCCCCGCTCGGTGAGGCAAGAGTCGTAACTCCTCAAGAACCGAGAACGCGGCCGGCGGAAGCGGCCGATCCCGGCAGTTCGCGCGTGCCTTGAGGAGTTGCGACGGCTTCTCACCGGAGCACGCCGCCGCGCGGTCCCTCGCGGCCGGTTCTTGAGGAGTTACGGCGCCTGCGGGCGCGTGGATACCGCAGCAACCCCGCCCGCGCCAGCACGCCGCGCCCGCGGTGACGGCCGTATCAGCGGGCGAACCCGTCCGCGATGATCTCGATGAGCTCCTCGCGCTCCTCCACCGTCAGGAAGGCGGCGGCGACGGCATTCAGCTGGAACGCCTCGAGGTCGTCGAGGTCGTACTCGAAGGCCTCGGCCAGCAGTGCCAGCTCACGAGTGAGCGAGGTGCGGCTCTGCGTGCGGTTGTCGACGTTCACCGTGACGGAGAAGCCCAGCTGGTACAGCAGGTCGAAGGGGTGGTCGACCAGCTCCTTGCCCCAGCGCTCGATGGCACCTGTCTGCAGGTTCGACGACGGCGACAGCTCCAGCGGGATCTCGCGGTCGCGCACCCACCGGGAGAGGTCCCCGAGCTGGACGAAAACCTCTTCGCCCTCGCGCGAGACGACCTCGAGGTCCTCGGCCAGCCGCACACCGTGGCCGAGGCGCAACGCGCGGCCGTCGATGAGCGCCGAGCGGATCGAGTCGAGCCCGGCCGCCTCCCCCGCGTGCACGGTCACCGGGAAGAAGTGCGCCGCGAGGTAATCGAACGCGGCACGGTGCATCGCCGGCGGGAACCCGTCCTCGGCCCCCGCGATATCGAAGCCGACGGCTCCGCGCGCGCGGTGGGCGACGGCGAGCTGGGCGATCTCGAGCGAGCGGTCGGTGTGGCGCATCGCGGTGAGCAGCTGGCCGACGCGGATGTCGCGACCGGTCGCCTCGACGGCATCCTCACCCTCTTCGATGCCCTCCTGCACGGCCTCGACGGCCTCGTCCAGTGACAGCCCGCCCTGCAGGTGCTGCTCCGGCGCCCATCGCACCTCGCCGTAGACCACGCCGTCGGCGGCGAGGTCCTCGACGAACTCCCGCGCCACCCGGGTGAGACCCTCGCGCGTCTGCATGACCGCGGTGGTGACGTCGAACGTCTTCAGGTACTCCACGAGCGAGCCCGAGTCGCTGCGATCCTCGAACCACTCCGCCAGCGCGTCGGCGTCGGTCTCGGGGATCGGCACTCCGGTCGCGTCGGCGAGTTCGACGATCGTCGCCGGGCGCACGGCACCGTCGAGATGGTCGTGCAGCGAGACCTTCGGGAGCTCGCGGATCGAGACTCCCTGCAGCCGGACGTCGTCGTTCTGGTCCATGCCCATGAGGTTCCTTCGTTCGGTGCGGGGTCAGGCGGTGATGCGCTCGAGGACGAGCGGCGTGGCCGTCGGAGCGGTGGCGCCGATCTCCCACGCGTCGTCGAGGGCGTCGAGCGCGCGGGCGAACCGCTTGTCGTCGTCGGCCAGCAGGGTGAACAGCGGCTGCCCCTCGGTGACCGTGTCGCCGGGCTTGACGTGCAGGTCGATGCCGGCGGCATGGACGACCGGGTCCTGCGCGCGTGCGCGGCCGGCTCCCAGCCGCCACGCGGCGATCCCGAAGGGGAGCGCGTCGAGACGGGTGACGAAGCCCCCGGCGGTCGCGGTGACGGTGTGGGTCTCGCGGGCGACCGGCAGCGGTGCGTCCGGGTCGCCGTCCTGGGCGCGGATCATGGCACGCCACGTGTCCATCGCCCGGCCGTCGCGCAGCGCCGCCTCGACGTCGGCGTCGGGCTGGCCCGCCAGGGCGAGCATCTCGCGGGCGAGGGCCACGGTGAGCTCGACCACATCGGCGGGTCCGCCGCCGGCGAGCACCTCGACGGACTCCCGCACCTCGTTGGCGTTGCCGATCGCGAGGCCGAGCGGAGTGTTCATGTCGGTGAGCAGCGCGGTGGTCGCGACGCCCGAGTCGGTGCCGAGCGCCACCATCGTGCGCGCGAGCTCGCGGGCCTTCTCGACGTCGCGCATGAACGCGCCGCCGCCGAACTTCACGTCGAGAACGAGCGCGTCGGTGCCTTCGGCGATCTTCTTCGACATGATGCTCGACGCGATGAGCGGAATGGCCTCGACGGTGCCGGTGACATCGCGCAGCGCGTAGAGCTTCTTGTCTGCGGGGGCCAGACCCGAGCCCGCCGCGCAGATGACCGCACCGATGTCGCGCAGCTGCGCGAACAGCTCGTCGTTGGTGAGGGCTGCGCGCCAGCCGGGGATCGACTCGAGCTTGTCCAGCGTCCCTCCGGTGTGACCGAGTCCGCGTCCCGAGAGCTGCGGCACGGCGACGCCGAAGGATGCCACGAGAGGCGCGAGCGGGAGGGTGATCTTGTCGCCGACACCGCCGGTGGAGTGCTTGTCGACGGTGGGCTTGCCGAGGGCCGCGAAGCTCATGCGCTCACCCGAGGCGATCATGGCGTCGGTGAGAACGCGGATCTCGTCGCGCTGCATGCCGTTGAGCAGCACCGCCATCGCGAAGGCGGCCATCTGCGATTCCGCGACGTAGCCGCGTGTGAAGGCGTCGACCATCCAGCGCAGCGCGGGCTCGGGGACGGCGCCCCCGTCACGCTTGGCCCGGATGATGTCGACGGCGTCGAAGGGTTCGTTCTCGGTGGTCATCGTGAAACTTCCTCGAGGTCGCGCGGCCCGAACGCGTCGGGCAGGACCTCGTCGATCGTGCGGATGCCGGAGACGGTCTCCAGCAGCATGCCCGGCAGGGCGAATTCATAGAGCAGCTGACGGCAGCGTCCGCACGGCATGATCGTCTGGCCGTCGTTGTTGACGCAGACGAACGCGACGAGCTGACCTCCGCCGGACATCTGCAGGTCACCCACGAGGGCGCACTCTGCGCACAGGCCCACCCCGTAGGACGCGTTCTCGACGTTGCAGCCCGCCACCACACGTCCGTCGGTCACGAGCGCGGCGGCGCCCACCCGATACCGGGAGTAGGGCGCGTACGCGCGCTGCATGGCCTCCGTCGCGACGGCGCGGAGATGGTCCCAATCGATGTCGGTCATGTCGATGTCATCCCTTGATGTACGGCTTGCCTGCGGCCGCTGGCCCTCGTATCTGACCGGCGAACCCGGCCACGGCGAGGATCGTCACGACGTACGGCAGCATGAGCATGAACTCGCTCGGAATCGGCGTCTTCAGCACCGTCAGCAGGTTCTGCAGGTTCGTGGCGAAGCCGAACAGCAGCGCGGCCAGCGCTGCGCGCAGCGGATCCCAGCGTCCGAAGATGACCGCGGCGAGGGCGATGAAGCCGAGGCCGGCCGTCATCTCCTTGCCGAACTGCGGCACCGAGACGAGCGTGAAGTAGGCGCCGCCGATGCCGGCGATCGCGCCCGCGAGCGAGACGTTCCAGAACCGCGACACGTTGACCTTGATGCCGACGGTGTCCGCTGCCTGCGGGTGCTCGCCCACCGCGCGCAGCCGCAGGCCCCAGCGGGTGCGGTACAGCGCCCAAGCGACGAGAGCGACGGTGAGATACATCAGGTAGACGATGAAGGTCTGGTTGAACAGCACCGGGCCGATGATCGGGATCTCCGACAGCAGCGGGATCTCGATGCGCGTGAACCGCACCGGACGGTTGAGCTCCGCCTCGTTGGGCACCAGCAGAGCGCCGTAGAGGAAGCCCGTGAGCCCGGTCACCAGAACGTTCAGCACGACACCGACGATCACCTGGTCGACGAGGTACTTGATCGCGAACGCCGCGAGCACGAACGACACCAGCACGCCGCCGACCATCGCGCCGGCGAGCCCCACGTAGGGGTTGTCGGTGATGCTCGACAGCAGCGCGGCCGAGAAGGCGCCGAGCAGCAGCTGCCCCTCGATGGCCACGTTCACCACGCCCACACGCTCACCGATGACGCCGCCCAGGGCACCGAACACCAGCGGCACCGACAGCGACACCGCACCGAAGAGCAGACCGGTCAGCGGGACCAGACCGCCCGCGGCCGCCCAGGTGAGGAAGGCGAAGACGGCCAGCACGCCATACACCGCGGCGAGCCACAGGCCGGTGCGCCGATACGACCAGGCATCCCAGGCCGCCCACGCCGTCAGCAGCACGAGCAGCACGACGATGCCCCAGCTCGTCGGCGCCGTGGGCACCTCGACGTTGGGCAGGGCGATCGCAGAGGCGGGGTCACCGAGGCGGAAGGTGCTGACCCCGTCGCGCGGAGCGAAGGCGAACAGCGCCGCCAGCAGGGCCGTGATGACGGTAAGCAGGATCGGCGTCTTGATCCGTCGCACCTTCACGGTGGCGAGGTGGATCGTGCCATCCGGCGCGGAGGTGGGAGCGAGGGCGCTCATGCGGACACCGCTTTCTTCGCTGCCTTGGCTCGCGCCTTGGCTGCTTTCTCGGCATCGGTCTTGGGAAGGAAGAACATCGTCCGCAGCAGCGGCGGCGCCGCGATGAAGAGCACGATCAGCGACTGCACGACCAGCACGATGTCGACCGGGATCCCCTGCGCCTGCATCGAGAACGAGCCGGCCTTGAGGGCGCCGAACAGGATGCCGGCGGCGAAGACCCCTCCGGCGCGGCTGCGCCCGAGGAGGGCGACGGTGATGGCGGTGAAGCCGATCCCGGCGTCGATGACGCCGTCGAACCCGGTGGTCACCGAGCCCTGGATCTGGTTCATCCCGGCCAGGCCCGCGAGGCCACCGGCGAAGAGCATGGCGTAGATGTACGTCCGCTGCACCGAGATCCCCGCCGCGAGCGCCGCGTGGGGGTTCTCACCGACGGCGCGCATGCGGAAGCCGAGACTCGACCGCTCGATGAGCCACCAGACGAAGACGGTCGCGGCGATCACGATGATGAAGCCCCAGTCCAGCAGCGGGAAGCGGGGCCCGAGCAGTTCGGGGAACTGCGCGTTCACCGGCGTCGCGGCCGAGATCGGCTGGTCGCCGGCGGGCCGCTGCAGCAGCTCGGGCGAGCGGACCATCCACGTGACCAGGTAGAACGCGATGTAGTTCAGCATGATCGTGAGGATCACCTCGTGCGCGCCGGTGCGCGCCTTGAGCAGTCCCACGATGCCACCCCACAGCGCGCCGCCGATGATGCCCGCCAGAAGCGTCAGCGGGATCTGCAGCAGCGCCGGCAGGTTGAGGTTGAACGTCAGCAGTCCGGCAGCGGCACATGCGATGAGCATCTGCCCGCGGGCGCCGATGTTGAACAGTCCCACGCGGAAGGCCAGTGCGATGCCGAGGCCGGCAGCGATGAGCGGCGCCGCGAAGCCCAGCGTCGCGGTGAGGGGGCGGATCTGCGTCGCGAAGTCATCGGCACGGGGGTTGAACACCGCGCCGCGGAAGAGCGCCTCGTAGCCGCCGTAGACCGCCTGCCAGATAGCGGCGAGCGTGTCGCCGGGACGCGCGAAGAAGTACCCCGCCGCCTCCTGCACGTCCTCGTCGGTGATGGCGATCAGGATGCCGCCGGCGACCATCGCGACCAGGATCGCGAGGAACGTGGTGACGGCGCTGCCGCGCAGCAGCTCCTTGAGGAAGACGTTCTGCCGCGGCGGCGGCGGCGGTACCTCGCCGGGATGGCCGGCGAGCGGGCCGCCGACAGGGGGCAGCTGCTCGGGCGGCAGCGGCAGGACGGCGTCGTCGTCGTGCGGAGGGATGTTGCTCATGCTGCGGCCTCCCCTGCCATCATGAGGCCCAGGGTGTCGCGCGAGGTGTCCCCCGGCACGACGCCGATGATGGTGCCGCGGTACATCACCGCGATGCGATCGGCGAGAGCAGCGACTTCGTCGAGCTCGGTGGACACGACGATCACGGGTACACCGGCGTCTCTCGTTTCGATGATTCGCTTGTGGATGAACTCGATCGATCCGACGTCGACGCCTCGCGTCGGCTGCGCGGCGACGAGCAGCCGCAGGGGGCGGCTCATCTCACGGGCGATGACGACCTTCTGCTGGTTGCCGCCGGACAGCGTGCCGGCCGGAGTCTGTGCGCTCTGCGTGCGGATGTCGTACTCCGCGATGCGCTCCGCCGCGAACTCGTTCAGGGCGCTACGGCTGATGGTGCCGGCGCGGACGAAGGCGGGGTCTGTGGAGCGGTCGAGGATGAGGTTCTCGGCCACGCTGAATCCGCTCACCAGCCCGTCCTCCTTGCGGTCCTCCGGGACGAAGCCGACGCCCTCGTCGAGGACGGCGCGCACGCCGCGCCCTACGAGCTCCACGCCGCCGAGCGAGATCGAGCCGCTGACACGGTCCGCGAGGCCGACGATGGCCTCGACGAGCTCGGTCTGGCCGTTGCCCTGCACACCGGCGATGGCGAGCACCTCGCCCGGACGCACGTCGAAGCTGACGTTGTCGACCACGACGGCGCCGGCGTGCGTGAGCACACGCAGATCGCGCACCTCGAGGCCGCCCTCGCCGACCCGCGGCGGGTCCTTCTGCACGGTGAGTTCCACGGCACGGCCGACCATGAGCGAGGCGAGCTCGACGTTGGAGGCGGTGGGCGACGCCTCACCGACGACCTTGCCCAGGCGGATGACGGTGATGCGGTCGGCCACCGCCCGCACCTCCCGCAGCTTGTGGGTGATGAAGACGATGGAGGTGCCCTCTGCCTTGAGCTGGCGCATGATGCCCATCAGCTCGTCGGTCTCCTGCGGGGTGAGCACAGCCGTGGGCTCATCGAAGACCAGCACCTTGGCGTCGCGCGAGAGCGCCTTGATGATCTCGACGCGCTGCTGCACGCCCACCGGCAGGTCTCCCACGAGGGCATCGGGATCGATGTCGAAGCCGAAGCGGTCCGCAACCTCGCGCACGTGGGCGCGAGCGGCTGCCAGGTCCAGCGCGCCGACGGCGTTGGTCGACTCGTGCCCGAGCATCACGTTCTCGGCGACCGTGAAGACGGGGATCAGCATGAAGTGCTGATGCACCATCCCGATGCCGGCGGCCATCGCGTCACCCGGACCGCGGAAGTGCTGGGTGCGGTCATCGAGGAGGATCTCGCCCTCATCGGCCTGGTACAGGCCGTAGAGGACGTTCATCAACGTCGACTTCCCCGCCCCGTTCTCGCCGAGGAGAGCGTGGATCTCGCCAGGCTGGACCACCAGATCGATGTGGTCGTTGGCGACGAGACTCCCGAACCGCTTCGTGATGCCACGTAGCTCGAGCTTCATAACAGAACCCTATCCAGTCGGTTCGATGGCACAAAGACGACGGTCGGCAGGATGCAGGCATCCCGCCGACCGTCGTTGGTCCGCGTTATCGCGCGGTGGGCGAGCTGGGCGAAGTCACCACGAGGTCACCCGCGATGATCTGGTCACGCAGCGCAGCGAGCTCGTCGAGCAGACCCGCAGGCAGCTCGGACTCGAAGGCACCGAAGCTCGACAGGCCGACGCCCTCGTTCTCCAGCGTCCCGACGTAGGGCTCCACGTCGAAGTCGCCCTCGGCAGCCTCGATGGTGGCCGTGAAGACGGCCTCGTCGATGCGCTTGAGGATCGAGACCAGCACGTCATCGGCGACCGAGGGGTCGGCGACGGCGAGGTCGGAGTCGACACCCATGATGACGGCGTTCGAGTCCGCGTCGGCGATCGCGGCCGCGGCGCTCTGGTAGATCGGACCGCCGACGGGCAGCAGCACGTCGACGCCCTGGTCGAGGATGCCCTGCGCCGCCTGCTTGGCGTTGTCGTTGGCCTCGAAGCCACCGGTGAACGAGCCGTCCTGCGACTCTGCGTCCCAGCCGTACGTGGCGACCGAGGCGCCCTTGTCCTCGTTGTACTTGGCGACGCCGTCGACGAAGCCGTCCATGAAGATCGTGACCGGCGGGATCGGGATGCCGCCGACGGTGCCGACCTTGTTCACGCCGGCCTCGGCCGACCACGCTGCGGCGGCATAGCCGCCGAGGTAGGCCGCCTGAACGGTGTCGAACATGAGGGGCTTGATGTTGGGGGCGTCCGTGACGCCGTCGCCGATCTCGTTGCCGTCGTCGTCGGTGGCGCCGGTGTTGTCGGCCCAGTCGTCGATGATCGCGTACTCGATGTCGGGGTTCGCCAGCGCGGAGGCGATCGTGTCGGCCGACAGCTTGAAGCCGACCGAGACGATGAACGAGCAGCCCTCGGAGACCAGCTGCTCCAGGTTGGGCGCGTAGTCGTTCGCGGAGGTCGACTCCATCTCGATGGGCTTGACGCCGAGCTCGTCGGCGGCGCGGTCCATGCCCTCCTTGGCGGACTGGTTGAACGACTTGTCGTTCCAGCCACCCTCGTCGGAGATGAGGCAGGGCAGGAAGTCGTCCGCCACCTCGGGCGCAGCCGAGCCCTCGTCTTCCGGAGCGGTGCCGCAGCCGGCGAGCGCGATGACGAGGCCGGACGCGAGCGCGACCCCGCCGAGCTTCTTGGTGGTAGAGATGGTCACTCTGTCCTCCACGATCAGGTACCCGCGCGGGTCGCGGGTACGAGGAAAAGTTACCGACTGTGACGGACCCCGCTTGACCAGATGGCACCAGACGAAGCGAAAGGTTACAAAGACGCAATCATCGCGTCATAGAAACCTCACAAGACATCGCCGCGACCGGTGAGCTTGAGGGCATCCACGACGCCCTTCACCCGCTGCGCGTGCTCGCTCGTGGTCACCAGCAGCGCGTCCTCGGTGTCGACGACCACGATGTCCTTCACCCCGATCAGGCTGATGACCCGCGACGTCTGGCTCACCACGATGCCGCTGGCGGCGTCCGAGAGGATGCGCGCGTTCTTTCCCAGGATCGCCAGCTCATTGCGCCCGTGGGAGTTGAGCTTGGCGAGGCTCGCGAAGTCCCCGACGTCGTCCCAGTCGAAGTGACCGGGGATGACGGCCAGCCGCCCCTTCTCGGCCGCCGGCTCGGCGACGACGTAGTCGATCGCGATCTTCGGCAGTGCCGGCCACACCCGGTCGACGACGGGGCCTCGGCGGTCCCGGTCGTCCCAGGCCTCGGCGAGCTCCAGCAGACCGGCGTGCAGCTCCGGTGCGTTCTCGGCGAGCTCTGCCAGCAGCACGTCGGCGCGGGAGATGAACATGCCCGCGTTCCACAGGTACGAGCGGTCGGCGAAGTACTCCTTCGCGGTGTCGAGGTCGGGCTTCTCCACGAAGCGCTCGACGACAGCCGCCTCGGGTGCCCCGTCGACGATGAGCTCGCCGTCCTTCTTGATGTAGCCGAAGCCCACCGACGGCTCGGAGGGCTGGATGCCGATCGTGCAGATGTAGCCCTCGCGGGCGACGGCGACGGCCTGCTGCACGGCGAACTCGAACGTCCGCGTGCCGCGGATGACGTGGTCGGCGGCGAAGGAGCCGATGATGACATCGGGCTCGCGGCGCACCAGCACGGCCGCGGCCAGGCCGATGGCGGCGGCGGATTCGCGCGGCTCGGACTCGAGGAAGACGTTGCGGTCGGGGATGCCGGGCAGCTGCTCCTCCACCGCCGCGCGATGCGCGCGACCGGTGACCACCGCGATGCGCTCGGGTCCCGCGAGAGGCTCGAGGCGATCCCAGGTGTCGCGCAGGAGCGTCTGACCGGAGCCCGTCAGGTCGTGGAGGAACTTCGGCGCGTCCGCGCGCGACAGCGGCCACAGGCGGCTGCCGATGCCTCCGGCGGGGATGACGGCGTAGAAGTTCGCAAGGGGATCTGCCATGAGGCTCAGGCTAGCGAACCGCGGCATCCGTCCCCTGAACATGCTCGATAGGGCCGGCGTTCGTCGCCCGGGTTCGATCCACGGGAATAGGATGGACGACGCGCCCCTGTGACGCAATGCGGATCCCGCCCCATCGTGTGAGCGGTCCGCCTCCCCCCTGTCGACCATGGAGGACGAAAGTGGCTGCACCAGCACGCGTCACGCTGTCGGTGAAAGAGACGACATCGAAGACGCCACGCGGCACGCTGTACCGCGGTAACGAGGGCATGTGGTCGTGGGTGCTGCACCGCATCACCGGTGTGGCGATCTTCTTCTTCCTGCTCGTGCACGTGCTCGACACGGCGCTGATCCGGGTCGCTCCCGAGGCGTACAACGCCGTCATGAGCACCTACAAGAACCCGATCATGGGCATCGGCGAGGTCGTGCTGGTCGCGGCCATCGCCTACCACGCGTACAACGGGCTGCGCATCATCCTCGTCGACTTCTGGTCCAAGGGCGCCCGTTACCAGCGCCAGCTCTGGTGGGGAGTCCTGGCCCTGTGGCTCGTGACCCTGGTGCCGTTCTCGGTGCGCCACCTCTCGAACGTGTTCGCTTCCGGATGGGGAGGCCACTGATGACTGCCGACACCCTCGCCGCGCCCCGCGCGCCGCACTCCACGCCCCGCAAGAAGGGCGCGAACCTGGAGAAGTGGGGCTGGATCTACATGCGCGTCTCCGGCGTGCTGCTGGTCGTGCTGATCTTCGGCCACCTGTTCGTGAACCTCATGCTGGGCGAAGGCATCCACGGCATCGACTTCGCGTTCGTCGCCGGCAAGTTCGCCTCGCCGTTCTGGCAGTGGTGGGACGTGCTGATGCTCTGGCTCGCCTTCATCCACGGCGCCAACGGCATGCGCACGATCGTCAACGACTACGTCACGGGCCCGAAGGCCCGCCGCGTGCTGGTGTGGGCCCTGTGGTTGTCGGCCGGATTGATGATCGTCCTGGGCACGCTCGTGGTGTTCACCTTCGACCCGTGCCTCGGGATCGAGAACAGCGCCACCGAGTGGCTGATCGAGAAGTGCACGGCGTAGCGACGCCGCGCGACACAGCAGAGATTGAAGGCATCTGACACGTGAGCACCCAGAGCGAAGGCGCCGTCGTCAAGGACGGCGTGCACTACCACCAGTTCGACATCGTGATCGTGGGCGCCGGCGGCGCCGGCATGCGGGCGGCGATCGAGGCCGGTCCCGGCGCCAAGACCGCCGTGATCTCGAAGCTCTACCCGACCCGTTCGCACACCGGTGCGGCGCAGGGCGGCATGGCAGCGGCCCTGGCCAACGTCGAAGAGGACTCCTGGGAGTGGCACACCTTCGACACCGTCAAGGGCGGCGATTACCTCGTCGACCAGGATGCCGCGGAGATCCTCGCCAAAGAGGCGATCGACGCCGTCATCGACCTCGAGAACATGGGGCTGCCGTTCAACCGCACCCCCGAGGGCAAGATCGA
>NZ_JANJFJ010000090.1:0-10524 GCF_024626565.1 Microbacterium sp. zg.Y909 | reverse complement strand
TGGCGGCCAGCGCCCGCTCACCGGTGATGAGGTCCTGGTGCACGCGGATGCCGGTGGCCCCGGCATCCGCCGCTCCCAGCGCCAGAGCACCGTACGCGTCGTTGATGACGACGATGGTGCCATCAGCGAGCCCGGCACGTGTCGAGGCCGATTCATCCAGCAGCAGCCGGTCGGCGGCGTCGGAAGCGGTCAGCCCGGCCGCTTCGACATCGGGCCAGCGGCGCAGCGCAGCGAGGTCGATCATGCGTCCTCGGCGTAGCGCAGGTGCACGTCAGCAGGTGTGCACTCGTCTCCGATGCGGATGCCGGGGGCGAGCCTTCCCGCCTCACGCAGCCGCGTCAGCTCGGCGACGGCGCGTGCACGCAGCTGCCACGGGTCGATGGTGTTCACGTAGATCTTGGTGCCGCCTTCGAATCCGGCCGGGTTGGAGATGCGCCACTTCAGCACGACGCGCCACGGCATGGGCCACGGGGCCCCCGGCGGGCGGTAGTGCCACTCCTCGTTGGTGGGGACGTGCTCGCCGGTCGCCGCGTGCAGGGCGTGCACGAGGTCGGACACCGCGCGCACCTCGCCTGCGGTGTGCTCGTGGGGCAGGTTCGCCGCCGCGGTGGAGTAGACCTCGAACGCCGGGTAGCGGTGCCCCACGCCGGCGAAGGCGACGGCACCGTCGGTCGCCGCCACCAGCAGCCCGTGCTGCACCGACATGTCGACGATGGCGTGCTGGTACAGGCCGCGGTCGGAGGCGAGCATGCGCAGCTCCCGGTCCAGCTGCGGACCGGGCTCGTCGATCGCGACGAGCTGCTTGTGCAGGTGCTCGAACGACGCGCCGGCGGGCCGCAGCCAGTTCTGGAAGACAGCCACGTACGCCGCGTGGGGCTGTGCCCGCGCGATGTCGCTGAGGCTGCGCACGGTGAACGCGGTGTAGGCGCCGTGCTCGTCGGGGGTCAGCCGTCCCGCGGAGGCGAGCTGGTCGTCGGTGCGGGCGCCGTCGACGACGTGGCGGCGTGCCACGACGACGTCGTGCGATCCGCCGACGAGGTCCAGCGCCGCCTCCTCCAGGCTCTGGGGCACGCCCGAGGCCTGCTCCCGCACCTGTGCGAGCCTGCGGATGTGCTCGTGGCCCACGGGGTCGGCGAGGTACTCCTGCGCCCACCGCACCACCTCGGACGGCTGGCGGAACCCGTGGTTCTCTCGCCAGTACTCCGCCGAGACGATCTCGAAGAGGTTGCCGAAGCGGCGGAACTCCGCGACGGTGTCCGACAGTGCGCTGGCGGGGACGCGCCGCAGCTCCGTGAAGTCGGGACCGACGAGGCGTGCCTTCTCCGGCGTCGTGTCGAGGTAGCGCTCCTGGCAGAACGCGCACAGGCGGCGTTCCTGCCCCGGAGCGAGCCGGGCGGCGTCCGCACGGGGCGTGAAGAGGGGTCGACTGGCGCGGCCCGGCACGGTCCACACGCGGGTGCCGGTGAGGGGGCCCACCTGCTTGACGGTGCCGTCAGGCATCCGCATCAGCGGCGGGCTCTGCAGGGCATCGCTCACCCCCTCAGCCTACCGAGGACCGGTGTCAACCCGTCGGCGGCCCGCCCCGCGGTCTGATTCACTCCGCTCATGAGAAGTGTCGCGCGGTGGTTGCTGGCCGGGTTCATGCTCTTCGCCGGACTCAGTCATCTGTTCTGGGGTCGTCGCGAATTCCAGGCGCAGGTGCCGGATTGGACCACGCGGGTCGTGCCGATCGACAAGGACGGCGTGGTCGTGGCATCCGGGGTGGTCGAAGCGGCCTTCGGGGTGGCGCTGATCGCGCTGCCGAAGGAGCGCCGTCGCATCGGTGTCGCGCTGGCGGCGTTCTTCGCAGCGGTGTTCCCCGGGAACATCGCCCAGTACACCGACCATCGCGACGGCTTCGGCCTCGACAGCGACGCGAAGCGCCTGGCGCGGCTGTTCTTCCAGCCGCTGCTCGTCGCGTGGGCGCTGTGGTCGACGTCACCTGCGGGTCGGTAGCACCCGCGCGCTCGGAAGCTCAGTCGCGCGGCCGTCTGCGTCAGCGTGCGTCGGCGTGGAAGCGCACCTGCCGGGTGTTGCCCTCTTCGCGCAGGTCGACGACCTTGGGGTGGTCGCGCAGGAAGTCGGTGAACGTCTTGTGGCCGAGCTCCTTCTCATTGAAGGACGGGTCCATGCGGCGCATGAGGTCCTTGACCGCCGAGGCGTTGACCCACTCATCGTCGGTGCGCACGCCCTCCAGTCGCAGCGCCCGCTCGAGCAGCTCGGTGGACGGGTCGACGACGCGCTTGCGTGCGCGGGCACGCGCCGGCGCGGCATCCTTCTTCTCCTCCGGCGTCTCGGGACGGGTCACGCCGGGAAGGGAGTCGTAGGAGTCGAACTGGTCGCACGCCGCCGCGAGCGACTTCGCCGTCGATCCCGCCACGCCCACGCCCACCACGATGCGGCCGAGCCGCTTGCAGCGCTGGGCGAGCGGCACGTAGTCGCTGTCGCCGCCCACGATGACCACGTGCGTCAGGTCGGGCAGTCGGAACATGTCTTCGACGGCGTCGACCGCCAGGCGGATGTCGGCGCCGTTCTTGGCGTATGCGGCCGCCGGGAAGAGCTGCACGAGGTCGACGGCGCGGGCGACGAGCTGCGCCCGGTACTCCGCGTTGACCGGCATGGACCAGTCGGCGTAGGCGCGGGTGAGCACGAGTGTGCCGAAGGATGCCGCGTAGTCGATGATCGCGCCCACGTTGATGGTCGCGGCGGCGAGGCGCTCGGCGACTTCGGGGTCGTTGATGTCGGCCGCGATCTTCTGGCGGTCGCGGGAGTAGGCGTTGCGACCGTGGACGCGGTCGTACCAACTCATGACGATGTTGTCGAAGTCGAGGTAGACCGCGACGCGTGCCGGCTGCGGATCAGCCATGTTCATGCCTCCTGGGGGTAGCGCACACCGATCTGCGCGCGGATGTCATCGAGGGTGCCCATGATCGCGACGCTCTCGTCGAGGGGCAGCTCGTCGCTGTCGGTGCGTCCCTCGGCGATGAGGCGCTCGGCGGCCAGGGCCTGGTACTGCATGCCGCGCCCGTCGATGTCGGAGACAAACTCCTCCCGCACGGTGCCGTCGGGGGACGTCAGGCGGAAGGTGGTCGGGGCATACCAGGTGCGGTCGATGTCGATGCGCCCCTCGGTGCCCACGACGTGCGCGGTGTTGGGGCCGGCGGCGCGCGAAGACGACACCGTGCTGGAGACCGCGCCGCTGGCGTGGGTCATCACGGTGGCCACCTCGGCGTCGGCGCCGGTCTCGGCCAGGCGCGCAACGGCGCGCACGGATGTGGGCGCTCCCAGCACGTCCCAGACGAACGAGACGGGGTAGATGCCGAGGTCCAGCAGTGCGCCGCCACCGAGCTCGAGGGCGTTGAGGCGATGCGAGGGATCGGCGGTGATCTTCTGGGTGTGGTCGGCGAACACCGTGCGCACCTCGCCGACGGCGCCCTCGGCGATGAGCGTGCGGATGCGCACCATGTGGGGCAGGTAGCGCGTCCACATGGCCTCCATCGCGAGCAATCCGTTGCGACGCGCGGCGTCGCGCACGGCAACGGCCTCGGCGGCGGTGAGCGTGAACGGCTTCTCCACGAGCACGTGCTTGCCGGCATCGAGCATGGCGATGGCGTTCTCGGCATGGGCGGGATGCGGCGTGGCGATGTAGACGATGTCCACGTCGGGGTCGGCGGCGAGGTCGGCGTACCACCCGTGAGCCCGCGTGATGCCGAACTCGTCGGCGAAGCGCTGCGCGGATGCCGCCGTGCGCGATCCGACGGCGGCGACATCGAGGCCCGCGGTGCGCAGGTCGCTCGTGAAGGAGTGGGCGATCCCGCCCGTGGCGAGGATTCCCCAGCGAAGACCGGTCATTCTTCGAGCGTACCCGGCGCGGCACCCGTCGACCGGCGTGGGGGCTCGTCGGTGACGCCGAGGAGGAACGAGACGATCTGCACGGCACTGCCGGTGAGCAACGGGCCGCGGCCGAACCGCCAGCCATGGTCCACTGCCTGCACGGTGTGGCCGGCGATCGCAGCGCGGCGTGCGAACGGGGCGGTCGTGGAGGCGGAGAGGGCGACCGCGCCGGTGACGGCGGGACCCAGCTGCGGTGCGACCTTCGCGTCGCGCGCGAGCACCAGGTAGGCCCGCGTCGCGCGAGCGAGGTGCCGCCCGCCGCGGTGTCGCCCGCCCCGCACGCGCTCGGCGACGGTCGTGAGGGTGGCGGGGGTCGGTGCCGGGGCCGGGGTCGTGCCGGACCCGGTGCCGGTGGGTGGGGTGCTGGGTGCGGCATCGCTCTCGAGTCCGGCGGCGGCCAGGAAAGCGGAGGCGAGGGACGGTGCCCTCTCGGGGGCGCACTGACTGATCACACCCGCGGCGGCGGTCACGATGTCGGCGATCTGCCCGCGGCGGTCTCCCGAGACGGCGGATTCGTCTGCGCGCGGACGGTTGCTCAGCGGCAGGAAGCGTCCGAGATCCGACATGCGGGCAGTCTAGGCGCGACGCCCGCGGCGTGAGTGCCCGGGTTCGGTGGGCGCGCCGGGCCCGATGCGGGGCCGGGGAGGGGACCTCTGCGACGACCGAAGCCGGGAGGACGAGGGTGAGGGAGGGGAGGGCGAGGAGAGGGAGATGCGGGCCGGGGAGGGCGCGCGACAGCGCCGACGCGCAGGCCGGGCATAATGGGCGGAACCGATGTGACCGTGCACACGGACGTGCAGCGAGGACGGGCGGGGATGACCGACGACGCGATGGGGCGACGGCCCAGCATCCGCGATGTCGCGCGCCTGTCCGGGGTGTCGCATCAGACCGTGTCGCGGGTGCTCAACCACCACCCCAGCATCCGGCCCGAGACGCGTGAGCGGGTGCTCGCGGTCATGTCCGACCTGCAGTACAGCCCCAACCGTGCGGCGCGGGCACTGGTCACCAGCCGTTCCCAGACGATCGGCATCCTCGCCGCGTCCAGCAGCCAGTACGGACCCGCCTCGAGCATCGCGGCGATCGAGGCAGCGGCTCGCGCTCGCGGGTACTGGGTCTCCACCGCCAACATCGAACCCGGCGACCCGCAGTCCATCCCCGCGGGACTGTCGCACCTGATGGCCCAGTCGATCGAGGGCCTGGTCGTGATCGCGCCCCAGGTGCGGGTCTTCCGCGCGCTCGCCGCCCAGCGTCTGGACATCCCGTACGTCACGCTGCAGTCCACCGATCTCGACCCCGGCCACACGCTGTCCGTCGACCAGATCGCCGGCGCGAGACTGGCGACCCGGCATCTGATCGAGCGCGGCCACCGCGACATCTACCACATCGCCGGTCCCCAGGACTGGATCGAGGCCGAGGCCCGCATGCGCGGGTTCCTCGAGGAGATGAGCGACGCCGACATCCCCACGACGGCGCCGATCCTCGGGGACTGGACCGCGGAGTTCGGCTACTACGCGGGACGGGAGCTGCTGAGGGTGCGCGACTTCACCGCGATCTTCTCGTCGAACGACCAGATGGCGCTCGGGCTCATGCACGCGATCCGTGACGAGGGACTCGACGTGCCGGGCGACATCAGCATCGTGGGCTTCGACGACATTCCGGATGCCGCGCACTTCTGGCCGCCCCTGACCACCGTGCGGCAGGATTTCGCGGAACTCGGTCGCCGCTGTGTCGACCTGCTGCTGGGGGGCGCGGCGGCCGGTGCGACGGCCGGGGGCGCTATCGTGCCCGAGCTGGTCGTGCGTTCGTCCACCGCGTTGCGCCCTGCCCGGTGACGTCCGTTACCAAGCCGAGACTCACGACGGCTTGACACGCACCGGCGCGGAGTTGCTAGGGTTTCCGCGATGTGAACGGTCACATGACCGAATCCGAACAGTCACATCGTCCGACGGGCGAAGGAGCCGAACCGTGGGCACTGGCAGCGACGCCGAGCAGAAAGACCGCTACGTGACCGGTGTGAAGACCGAGGTCGCCGTCGCGCGTGTGCGCGCCGAGGTCGCGGCGCTGCACGCCGAGCTGGTGCGGTACGGCCTGGTCGTGTGGACCGGTGGGAACGTGTCCGGCCGCGTGCCGGGTGCTGACCTGTTCGTGATCAAGCCGTCGGGGGTGTCGTATGACGCTCTGGCGCCGGAGAACATGATCCTGTGCGACTTGGACGGGAACGTCGTCCCTGGCACCCCGGGCAGTGAGCGTTCCCCGTCGAGTGACACCGGCGCGCACGCGTATGTGTACCGGAACATGCCGCAGGTGGGCGGGGTGGTGCACACGCATTCGCCGTATGCGACGGCGTGGGCGGCGCGTGGGGAGGCGATTCCGTGTGTGATCACGGCGATGGCGGATGAGTTCGGTGGCGAGGTGCCGGTGGGGCCGTTCGCGATCATCGGTGACGATTCGATCGGCCGCGGGATCGTCGACACGCTCACCGGGCATCGGTCGCGGGCGGTGCTGATGCAGAACCACGGCCCGTTCACGATCGGTTCCAGCGCGAAGGATGCCGTCAAGGCGGCGGTGATGGTGGAAGACGTCGCCCGCACCGTGCATCTGGCCCGGCAGGGCGGGGAGCTCATCCCGATCCCACAGGATGCGATCGACCGGCTCTACGACAGGTACCAGAACGTCTACGGACAGACCACCGACGACCGCCGGTAGCCCTCACCCGGGGCAGCGGTCACGACATCTGAACACCAAGACAGTGCAGTCAGAAGGAAAGGAAACACAGTGAAGACGAAGAAGTTCTTCCTCGCCACGGCCACCCTGGCCGCCGGCGCCCTCGTGCTCTCGGGATGCTCCGGAAGCGGCGACGGCGGCGGGTCTGAAGGCGAGGGCGACGGCGGCCTGATCGGCGTCGCCATGCCCACCCAGAGCTCCGAACGGTGGATCCAGGACGGCAACGCCGTCAAGGAGGCGCTCGAGGCCGAGGGTTACACCGTCGACCTGCAGTACGCCGAAGACGACATCCCCACGCAGGTCTCGCAGATCGAGAACATGATCACCAAGGGCGCCGAGGCTCTCATCGTCGCCTCGATCGACGGCACGACGCTGTCCGAGGTGCTGCAGGATGCCGCCGACGCCGACATCCCGGTCATCGCCTACGACCGCCTCAT
Source organism: Microbacterium sp. zg.Y909 (assembly GCF_024626565.1). Taxonomy (NCBI): domain Bacteria; kingdom Bacillati; phylum Actinomycetota; class Actinomycetes; order Micrococcales; family Microbacteriaceae; genus Microbacterium; species Microbacterium sp. zg.Y909. Next base: position 3,430 of record NZ_JANJFJ010000090.1, on the reverse strand, counting down.
CCGCGACACCGAGAACGTGGACTACTACGCCACGTTCGACAACTTCCTCGTGGGCCAGCAGCAGGCCCGCTCGGTGCTCAACGGCCTCGGCCTGACCGACCTCGAGGGTGAGCCGCTCGCGGACGCTCCCGCCGGTCCGTTCAACATCGAGCTGTTCGCCGGATCGCTCGACGACAACAACGCGTTCTTCTTCTGGGAGGGCGCGATGGAGGAGTTCCAGCCGCTGATCGACGACGGCGCCCTGGTCGTGAAGTCCGGTCAGACCGACATCGAGCAGGCCGCGACGCTGCGCTGGGACGGCGAGACCGCCCAGAGCCGCATGGAGAACATCCTCACCGCCGACTACTCCGACGGCACGCAGGTCGACGCGGTGCTCTCGCCCTACGACGGCATCTCGCGTGGCATCATCTCGGCCCTCACCGACGCCGGCTACAGCACGGGTGACGAGTGGCCGGTGATCTCCGGGCAGGACGCCGAGGTCGACTCGGTCAAGGCGATCCTCTCGGGTGAGCAGTACGCGACGATCTTCAAGGACACGCGCGAGCTGGCGAAGGTCGCCGCCGCGATGGCCGTCGCGCTGCTGAACGACGAGGAGCCGGAGGTCAACGACACCGAAACGTACGAGAACGGCGTCAAGGTCGTGCCCTCGTACCTGCTCGTTCCGGTGCCCGTGGTCAAGGACAACGTCGAGTCGGCCCTGGTCGACACCGGCTACTGGAGCGCCGAGGACCTCGGCCTGTAACACCCCGCGCCGGTGGCGGCGGCATCCGTGCCCGTCGCCATCGGCCGACCCCCTGTCCACCCCCGAGGAAGCGGGACACGTGACCGACAACATCCTGGAGATGCGCGACATCACCAAGACCTTTCCCGGCGTCAAGGCGCTCTCGCACGTCACCCTCGCGGTGAAGCGCGGAGAGGTCCATGCCATCTGCGGCGAGAACGGCGCCGGCAAGTCCACGCTCATGAAGGTGCTCTCCGGGGTGTACCCGCACGGCACGTACGACGGGGCGATCGTGTTCGAGGGCGAGGAGGTGTCCTTCAAGAGCCTCCGCGACAGCGAAGCCAAGGGCATCGTCATCATCCATCAGGAGCTCGCACTCAGCCCGCACCTGTCGATCGCCGAGAACATCTTCCTCGGCAACGAGCGCACCTCCCGTGGACTCATCGACTGGAACAAAACCAACTTCGACGCCGCCGCGCTTCTGCGACGTGTGGGCCTGCGCGACAACCCGACGACGAAGATCCGTCAGCTCGGCGTCGGCAAGCAGCAGCTGGTGGAGATCGCCAAGGCGCTGTCGAAGAAGGTGAAGCTGCTCATCCTCGATGAGCCGACCGCGGCGCTCAACGACGCCGACTCCGACCACCTGCTCGACCTGATCCTCAGCCTCAAGGACGAGGGGATCACGTCGATCATCATCAGCCACAAGCTCAACGAGATCAAAAAGGTCGCCGACGCCGTCACCGTCATCCGCGACGGCAAGACGATCGAGACGATCGCGAAGGCCGAGGTCACCGAGGACCGCATCATCAAGGACATGGTGGGCCGCGACCTCGAGCACCGCTATCCCGATCACGAGCCGCAGATCGGGGAGGAGCTGCTGCGTGTCGAGGACTGGACGGCGCACCACCCGCAGGACCCCAGTCGGGTCATGGTCGACAAGGTCTCGATCACCGTGCGGGCCGGCGAGATCGTCGGCATCGCCGGGCTCATGGGCGCCGGTCGCACCGAGTTCGCGATGAGCCTGTTCGGTCAGAGCTACGGCTCGCGCATCTCCGGGCGGGTGTTCATGCGCGGCCGTCAGATCAAGACCCGCAGCGTCGCCGAGGCGATCGACGCCGGCATCGCGTACGCCACCGAGGACCGCAAGACCTACGGGCTGAACCTCATCGAAGACATCAAACGCAACATCTCGATGGCGTCGCTGAAGAAGCTGGAGAAAGCCGGCCTTGTCAATGACAACGAGGAGTTCAAGGTCGCCAACGAGTACCGCACGAGCATGAACATCAAGGCACCGAGCGTGCTGGCGAAGACCGGAAAGCTCTCCGGCGGCAACCAGCAGAAGGTGGTGCTGTCGAAGTGGATCTATTCCGACCCCGACGTGCTCATCCTCGACGAGCCGACCCGCGGCATCGATGTCGGGGCGAAGTACGAGATATACACGATCATCAACAAGCTCGCCGCGGCCGGGAAGGGGATCATCGTCATCTCCTCCGAGCTGCCCGAGCTGCTGGGCATCACCGATCGCGTGTACGCGCTGTCCGAGGGCCGCATCACCGGGGAGCTGCCGGTCGACCAGGCCACCCCCGAATCCGTCCTCAAGCTCATGACCATGGAAAAGCCCCGCTGACGGGCGCGCAGGAGACACGATCATGTCCAACCAAACGCAGACGCCATCGACGCCCGCCGAGTCGCAGGCAGCCGGCGCACTCATCCAGCCCGCCGACAACAGGTTCACCCGGTGGCTGTCGACCGTGCTCACCGACCTCGGCAAGAACGGCATCTTCCTCGCGCTCATCGCGGTGGTCGTGCTGTTCACGATCCTGACCGACGGCATCCTGCTGCGCCCGCAGAACCTCTCCAACCTCGTCGTGCAGAACGGCTACATCCTGGTGCTGGCGATCGGCATGGTGATGGTCATCATCGCCGGCCACATCGACCTGTCGGTCGGGTCGGTCGCCGCCTTCATCGGCGCCGTCTCGGGCGTGCTGGCGGTGAAGATGGAGTACCCGTGGTGGCTCGCCATCGTGCTGTCGCTGCTCATCGGGGCACTCGTGGGCGCCTGGCAGGGATTCTGGATCGCCTACGTCGGCATCCCGGCGTTCATCGTCACCCTGGCCGGCATGCTCATCTTCCGCGGGCTCGCGCTCGTGGTGCTCGGAAACGCGAACATCGGCTCGTTCCCCACCGAGTACCGGGCAATGGGCAACGGCTTCCTCTCCGGCATCTTCGGTGAGAGCGACCCCGACGTGTTCACGCTGCTCGTCGGCGCCGTCGCGATCGGCGCGCTCGTGGTGCAGCAGCTGCGCACCCGTGCCGGACGGGCGAAGTACGGCCAGGAGGTCGAGCCGATCGTCTGGGTGGCGGTGAAGCTCCTCGCCTTCGCGCTCGTGATCGGGTTCTTCACGTGGGCGCTGGCGACGTACAAGGGCGTGCCGGTCACCCTCATCGTGCTGGCGGCGCTCGTGATGGTCTACGGCATCGTGATGAACCGCACCGTCTTCGGACGCCACATCTACGCCATCGGCGGCAACCGCCACGCGGCGGAGCTGTCGGGCATCAAGACGCGGCGCGTGGACTTCTGGCTGTTCGTCAACATGGGCTTCCTCGCGGCGCTGGCCGGCCTCATCTTCACCGCGCGACTGAACCTGGCGGGCCCCAAGGCCGGTGACGGGTTCGAGCTCGAGGCGATCTCGGCGGCCTTCATCGGCG
>NZ_JANJFJ010000089.1:0-4063 GCF_024626565.1 Microbacterium sp. zg.Y909 | reverse complement strand
GTGCAGGGCGGCGTGGGCACCATCGGCGGCGCCATCATCGGCGGCCTCATCATCGGTGTGCTCAACAACGGCATGTCGATCATGGGCATCGGCACCGACTGGCAGCAGGTCGTGAAGGGTCTCGTGCTGCTGCTGGCCGTCGCCTTCGACGTCTACAACAAGCGGCGCTCGGGCAACTGACCCGACGCGGTGACGGAGCGCGGTTCCCTTTCGGGGGAGCCGCGCTCCTTCGTTCGCGTTTGGTCGCGCGTCGCTCGCTCAGCGACCGGTGGGGCCGTCGCTCAGCGACCGGGAGACAGGGCGTCGAGCGCGTCGGTGAGGTCGGCGACGATGTCGGCGGGGTCCTCCAAGCCGATGGACAGCCGGATCGTCGCCGAGGTGATGCCACCCGCCGCCAACTGCGCGGGGCTCAGATGACTGTGCGTCATCGACGCCGGGTGCGCCACGAGCGTGCGTGCGTCGCCGATGTTGGCGACGAGCTGCGCGACCTGCAGCCGGTCGATGAGTGCGGCGGCGCGGGTGAAGTCGTCGTCGGCATCCGCGCCGGGGTGCAGCTCGAACGAAAAGACGGATGCCGCGCCCCGCGGCAGGTACCGCGTCGCAGCGTCGTGCCACGGGCTGGAGGCCAGGCCGGGGTGGTGCACGCGGGCGACCGCCGGATGCGTGCCGAGCGCCTCGGCGACCGTCTGCGCCGTGGCGCTGTGCCTCGCCATGCGCAGATCGAGGCTCTCGAGCCCCTGCAGCAACTGGAACGCGTTGAAGGCCGACAGCGACGGGCCCAGGTCCTGCGAGTACTTCGTGCGCAGCAGCGTGAGGTAGGCCTTGGGGCCGAACTGCTCGGTGAGAGCCGCGCCCGGGACGCGGGCCAGGGGCGTGTTCAGCTGGGGCCAGCGCGCGGCATCCGCCGTGAAGTCGAAGGTGCCGAGGTCGACGACGAGGCCGCCGAGGGCCGCCCCGTGCCCGCCGATGAACTTCGTCGCCGAGTGCACGACGATGTCGGCGCCGTGCTGCTTCGGGCGCTGCAGGTACGGGGTGGCGACGGTGTTGTCGATGATCAGCGGCACGCCGGCATCGTGGGCGATGTCGGCGACGAGGCGGACATCGAGCACCTGCGCGAGGGGATTGGCGACCGTCTCGGCGAAGAACGCCCGCGTGGTGGGGCGCACGGCCGCCCGCCACGCGGCGGGGTCGTCCTGATCGACGAAGGTGACCTCGATGCCCCAGTCGGCGAACGTATCGGCGAGCAGGTAGATCGTGCCGCCGTACAGCTGATGGGCCGCGACGATGTGCTCGCCCTGGCGTGCGAGCGTCAGCAGCGCGAGCGCGACGGCGGCCTGCCCGGATGCCACCGACACCGCGCCCGCGCCGCCTTCGAGGGTCGCGACCCGCTGCTCGAGCACCGTGGCGGTGGGGTTTCCGGTGCGGCTGTAGACGTTGCCCTCGCGCCGGAGAGCGAAGAGGTCCCGCGCCTCGGCGAGGGAGCCGAACCGGTAGGCGTTGGACTGGTAGATCGGCGGCACCGACGCGTACTGCACCGCGGCGGGGTCGTATCCGGCCTGCACCTGGGCGGTCGCGAACGAGGGACACGGGGCGTCGGGCATGGCCCCCATCATCGCGCCGGCCCGCGGAGGGCTTCGGCCGTGTGTCGCTTTGTTGCGGCATCCGGCGGCGTGTGACGGACGCGTTTGTGGGTCAGGGGACGAGCGTGATCTTGCCGTCGACGCCGTGGGCCACGAGGCGGTGGGCCTCGGCGGCCTCGGCCAGCGGCAGGGTCGGGCCGAGCTCCACCTGGAAGGCGCCGGCGGCCATCAGCGCCAGGGCGACCGGCACCGCCTCTACGCGCCACGCCTGCTGCTGGGCGGTCAGGGGCCACGGGGCCCCGCCGGAGAAGGCGCGGATGCCGAGGCGTTCGGCATCCGGTCCCCGAACGATCGTCGCGATGCGGGTGCGGTCGTCGAGCAGCTCGAACGAGGCGTCCAGCGCTTCGTCGGTGCCTGCGCAGTCGAGGATCGCGGTGACGCCGTCGCCGGCGACGGCCCGCACGCGGTCGGCCACCCCTTCGCCGTAGATCACGGGAGTGGCGCCCAGGGCGGCGACGCGGTCGGCGCGACGCTCGGACGAGGTCGCGATGACGTCGGCACCGGCCAGGCGCGCGAACTGGATGACGGCCTGGCCGACGCTGCCGGACCCGCCGTGCACGAGCAGGGTCTCGCCGGCGCCGATCGCGAGCGACCGCACGCACTGGTAGGCGGTGCCGACCGGAATGCCGAGAGCCGCGCCCATGGCGGCGCTGACGGCGGCCGGGCGGGCGAAGACCTTGTCGGCGGCGGCGACGACCTCTTCGGCGTAGCAGCCGTTGACGCCCGAGATCACGACCGGGTCGCCGGGGCGGAACCCGTCGACGTCGTCTCCGACGGCGGTGACGATGCCGGCGGCATCCATCCCCAGACGGCGGGGCTTGTCGACGCTCGGCGGCGCCGAGGCCCGCAGTCCCGAGCGCAGCTTGGCATCGATCGGGTTGACGCCGGCGGTCTGGATGCGCACCGCCACCTGCCCGGCACCCGGCTCGCGGGCGGGCACGTCGATCTCGTGCAGCACTTCGGGATCACCGAACTCGGTGTAGACGATCGCACGGGACATCGGAACCTCTTCCGTAGGGGAATGGCTCTATCCTCGCAGAGCCTTCTGGATCCGTTGCGGCGAAACCGGTTCGGCGGTGCCCAGGCGCTGCGCGAACAGGCTCACGCGGTACTCCTCGAGCAGCCAGCGGACGTGCGCGAGGTTCGGCGGCGCATCCTCGGCGAGAGGGATCGTCCCCCCGGCCTCGGTATACAGCGCGGCCATGCGCTCGTACTCGGTGAGGCGCTGGCGGTCGCGTCCGGGGTTGTCGCCCAGCTGGGCGACGCGCTCCGCGGCGCCTGCCAGATAGCGCGGCAGGTGCGCCAGGCGGGCGATGCCGATGCGCGAGACGAAGCCGGGGAACACCAGGCCCGCGAGCTGCCCCTTGATGTCGCCGAGCGCGGCGAGCAGCGTCATGGAGTTCTGCGCGCGCACCGCCTTCTCGACGTCGCGGGCGGCGGTCAGGATGCGGGCGGTCAGCGACACCGTCTGGAACAGCTCGTCCACGACGACGCGGGAGAATTCCGCACGCACTCGGGTGAAGTCGGCGGGGGTCCGCACCACAGCCCCCGGCATCGTGCGGGCGAGCACGGCGTCGGCGACGGCCACGCGCGCGTCTTCGATGAGGGCCTTCGCCGAGGGATAGGGGGATGCCGCGAGGGCGAGCTTCTCGTGCGCGGTCAGATGCTCCAGCACGTAGGGGGAGGGCGAGGGGACCGTCAGCAGCAGCAGCCGGCGCACCCCGGCGTGGGTCAGCCGCTCAGCCGCCTCGGGGGTGGCCTGGATCCGCAGCGCGACGGAGGCGCCCTCGTCGACCAGCGACGGATACCCGCGCACCACGCCGCCCGCGACGCGCGTGTCGACGAGCGCCGGCAGGTCCCCGATCGTCCAGTCCACCAGGCCCGTCTGCTCCGCGACGCCGGCTCCCGCGGCTCCCGCGCCCGCAACGCCGGAAGCGCCCGCGGGATCGAGCCCGGGCACGGCGCCTGGCGCCGAGCCGGCGGCGCCGGGACGCGGCGGCCGGTCGCCGCGCGGCGCGGCGAGGGACTTCGTCACCGCTCCGCGGGCGCGATCGGCGAGCCTGTCCTGCAGGGCGCGCAGGTCGCGATCGGATGCCACGGTGCGGCCACGTTCGTCCACCGCCCGGAACGACACCCACAGGTGCCCGGGGACGCGGTCAAGATCGAAGTCCGCGGCGGTGACGGGCTGGTTCGACACGCGCTGCACCCGTGCGGCGAGAGCTTCGCGCAGCGGGCGGGGCGGCAGCCCGTCGTGGGACTCGGGACCGTCGCCGGCGAGCTCGTCGGCGAAGCGGGCAGCCCAGTCCGCGGCCGGGACGACGCTGCGGCGGATCGCCTTGGGCAGCGCCCGCAGCAGTCCCGCGATGAGCTCACCGCGCAGCCCCGGCACCTGCCAGTCGAACCCGTCCGGCTTCAGCTGGGCC
>NZ_JANJFJ010000010.1:0-48225 GCF_024626565.1 Microbacterium sp. zg.Y909 | reverse complement strand
GCCGATCCCGCAGCCTGCCCGCCGACACCCAGCTGCTGCTGCTCGCCGCGGCAGCGGACCCCACCGGAGACGCGGCGCTGCTGTGCCGCGTGTCGGCGCAGCTCGGCGTCGCTGAAGACGCCCTCGCGCCTGCCGAGGCCGCCGGGCTGCTGGTTGTCGACAATCGGGTCACCTTCCGGCATCCGCTCGTACGCTCGGCCGTCTATCGTGATGCGCCGCCGCCCGACGTGCGTCGCGCGCACGACGCCCTGGCGGCCGCCACCGACCCCGACACCGACCCTGACCGCCGCGCTTGGCACCGCGCCCAGGCGGTACAGGGCACCGATGAGGATGCCGCCGCCGAGCTGGAGCGGTCGGCGGGTCGCGCACGTGCCCGCGGCGGGCTGGCCGCATCGGCGGCGTTCATGGCGCAGGCGGCGACGCTTACTCCGGAGCCGGGCGCCCGGGCGCGCCGGGCGCTGGAAGCTGCGTATGCCAAGCACGAGGCCGGTTCGTCCGAAGCGGCATCCGAACTGCTGGCGATGGCCGCCGCGGGGCCGCTCGACGCGTTGCAGCGGGCCCGCGTCGAGCTGCTGCGCGCGCGGATCGCGTTCCACGTCGCACGCGACGGTGAGGGGGCGGTGATGCTGTTGAAGGCGGCCGAGAGCCTTGCCCGCCTGCATCCGGCGCTCTCACGCGAGACCTACCTCGACGCACTCGACGCCGCGATCAGCACCGGCGACCCCGGGATGGGCTCCGCGGTGCGGGACGTGGCTGAGGCCGCCCGCAGGGCACCCGTCCCCCCTGGGCCACCACGACCGGCGGATCTGCTGCTCGACGGGCTGGTGACCACGTTCACCCGGGGGCACGCGGCGGGCGTGCCGGAGTTGCGGCAGGCGCTGACCGCATTCTGCGACGGCGTAAGCGGTGACCCGGCGGCCGACGCAGACATCCGCCGCTGGGGATGGCTCGCGGCGCGGACGGCGATGACGGTCTTCGACGAGGACCTCTTCTTCACGCTCGGCGCGCACCATATGCGGTCGGCCCGTGAAGCCGGCGCGCTGGCCACGCTCCCCGCGGCTCTCCTCGTCCAGTCCGTCATGCTCGTGCTCTCCGGTGAGTTCACCCGGGCGGCCGAGCAGACCGAGGCCGCAGCGGCCACCAAGGCCGGACTCCACCTCCACGCGCGCCTCATCCTGGCTGCGTGGCGCGGCCATGCCGGAGAGACCGCGGAGATCACCTCAATGATCGGCCTGGCGGGCCCCGCCCGCGGGCGCAGCGCCGAGATGACCATTGCCGGGTACGCCTTGGCGGTGTTGCACAACGGTTCGGGCGACTACGCGGCGGCACACAGCGCCGCGGCACGGGGCATCGAATGCGAAGGCCTGAAGTACAACAACCTCATCTACTCCGAACTCGTCGAGGCGGCCAGCCGTTCCGGCCAGCCGGAGAGCGCGACCGAAGCACTCGCAGAGCTCACCGCACGCGCGAACGCCGCCGGCACCCCCTGGGGCCTCGGACTCGCCGCCCGCTCCCGGGCGCTGACCACGACCGGTCCGGCCGCCGAGGACCACTACCGCGAGGCGCTGGATCACCTCGCGCGCAGCCGCATGGCGACCCACCTCGCCCGCACGCACCTCGTCTACGGCGAGTGGCTGCGCCGCGAAGGCCGGCGTCAGGATGCCCGCGAACATCTGCGCTCCGCTCACGACATGCTGACGGCCATGGGCGCCGAGGCGTTCGCCGCCCGCGCGGCCCGCGAGCTGCGCGCCACGGGCGAGCACCCGCAGAAGCGCACCGCACAGCCGACCGACGCACTCACCGCCCAGGAGCTGCACATCGCCCGGCTCGTGGCCGCGGGGGCGACGTCACGTGAGGTCGGCACGCAGCTGTTCCTCAGTCCCCGCACCGTCGAGGCGCACCTGCGCAACATCTTCCGCAAGCTCGGCATCACGTCCCGACGGCAGCTGCGCGACATGCCGCTGGCCTGACCTGCGTTCACGCCCCCGCTTGACCCGGTGCCGGGAACCGGGGGTGGACTCTCCCCTGCGTCGTCTTCGACGAAGGGAGCAATTAGCCGCCGACACCGCTCAGTAGCTGGGTTCCTCCCAGACCGTGATTGACCGCACGTCTTCGACCTCTTCGGGCGACGCAGACTCGAATGGGTCTCCACGACCAACGACCGAGTCCTTGGGATCGATCTTGCGGGGCGAGTTCTTGTCGAGGGTCAGCTTCTCGACCTTCTCGACGTACTCGGGCTCCTGCATACCTCTAGCGATGGCACCGAAGCCGAGGGCACCGGTGCCGCCAACGTTGACTCGTCGCGTGCGGAATGTTCGGGCAAGCGTGAGCTTCGGTGCCACCTCGATCGCGCGGACCACGATCTTCACCATCTTGATGTCGCCGAGCGTTTCGCCGGTGTCCGGATCCGTGATCCCCACGGCGGACGGGTCGAGGATCGCGAAGTACATGCCCACATGTACACCGTGTTCGCTCCCGCGATTAAGAATGACTTCTCGATCGCTGACGACTTCTGCGACCTTCCCGTAGATGCGCTCATCCGGATCGACAACTTCTGCCAATTCGATCGCGTCGTCCATGTATTGCTCCTCATCCATTTTCTTCAGCCTGCTTCGCCAGAAGAGCGAATGCCTTCTGCCCCTCGCCACGTAGACGGTTGACCTCATCCAGAGACCCAGGCGCCACCGAGTTCCACTCCGCCATGGAGGTGTAAAGCGCCACGCGCACGGCTTGAAGCCGATCCTGCACATCCACCAGGCCGAGCGAGACGCGCCCGTTCTTCGGGTTTGCCGCTTGCGAGAGCTGCGTCGCCAGCAGCTGCGCGTTCTCCACCTCTTCGGCAATCACGAGCAGGCCGCGCACGGCGCTTGCTCCGTTTGCGGTGAAGTCCCGCTCGCGCGGGGTCGTCTGAAACAATGCTCCGAGCAATGCGCCGAGCACGCCAGCAACTCCGATACCCACGCCCGCCCAGCCGTTAGCCGGAGTAACCCAAACACCCAGCCCGATCAGAAGAGCTGCCATTACGCATCCCGCCCAAACCTTCGGGCCGAGCACGAGCTCGGAGTGTCGGAAGCGGAGGACCGGCCGCGTGTCTTTGGGCTTACCGGTCGTCATGGCCCTGAGCCTATCGACCTGGCTGTCCGCAGGCCGCCAACAACGCCAACCGGGCAGATTGTTCCTGCATATCGCCCGGCTGGTGGACGCCGGAGCGACGTCGCGCGAGGTCGGCACGCAGCTGTTCCTCAGCCCTCGCACGATCGAGGCGCACCTGCGCAGCATCTTCCGCAAGCTCGGCATCACCTCTCGTCGGCAGCTGCGCGACATGCCGCTGGCCTGACCCGCGTCCGCACCCTCTCTTGACCCGGTGCCGGGAACACGGGGTCGGCTTCGCCCTACGTCGTCTTCGACGGAAGGGAGCAGGTGCATGAGGGTCTTCATCATCGGGGTCAGCGGCGCGATCGGCGGCCTGCTGGCGCAGGAGCTGCTGGACCGCGGCGACCTCGTCTCGGGTCTCGTGCGCCGCGAGCAGCAGCGCGCCGACCTCGCGGCCCGTGGCGTCGAGACGCGCGTCGGCGACCTGGCCTCCCTGAGCGCCGACGACCTGGCATCCCTTCTGACGGGGATGGATGCCGTCGTCTACACCGCCGGTTCGAACGCGGGCGCCCGCGACGTCACGGTCGCGATCGACGGCGAAGGCGTGGTGACGGCGCTGGATGCCGCGTCGCTCGCCGGGGTGCGGCGCTTGGTGCTGGTATCGGTGCTGCCCGAGGCGGGCCGAGGGCAGAACCTCAGCGCCGACGAGGAGTTCTACTTCGCGGTGAAGAAGCTCGTCGACGTGACGGTCAGCATGAGCGAGCTCGACTGGGTGATCCTGCGGCCGTCGCTGCTCACCGACGACCCCGCCACCGGCACCGTGGCGCTCGGGCCCGCGCAGCCGCACGACGAGATCCCCCGCGCCGACGTCGCCGCAACCCTCGCCGAGATCCTCCACGAACCGCGCATCTCCCGGCAGATCCTCGAACTCACCCAGGGCGCGACCCCGATCGCGCAGGCGGTGCGGGCCGCGCGTCCCGCCAGACAGGGAGATGGACCTGACTCAGGAAATGAGGATCGTCCGCACCGAAAGGTTGAACTCGCGTAACGACGCGCCCACGGGCGCGGTGCTAGCGGACCTCTCCACTCAGCGCTTCGAGCATCTTCATTAGTCGTGCAAAGTCGCGTGGCAGAGAGGTTCTGTCGGCCGCTCGGCGCAGCACCGCAGGGTTAATGTCAACCTTTCTCCGCACGGCAAGCCACTTCTTAAAATCGGTCGGCGGGCGCCGGTCCGGGCGTGCGGCTGCGAGTTCGTCCTGATGCTGCTTGTCTAGTTCGTCCCAGCTTTCCGCGTCCGGGACGATTTCGGCCACCGAGAGGTACCGAATGATGTCAACCTCCTCCAGTCCGTAGGGGGTCGCCCGCGACGCCAGCCCAGCGTCTATAGCCTTAGTGAGCCAGGATCGCATGTATCCGGCTTCGTCTCCCTTGCGTTTCTTGTCGTCGGGAAGCCCGTCGAGGACGGCGGCCTTGGCTTTCATCGGTTCACCCCTCGCAGCGAGATCGACCGCGCGCTCCCACACTTCTCTCAGTCTCGCTGCGCGCATGTTGTCCAGGACCGCCACCACGTGCGCGTCGGTGTGCTCGAACAGCACCTGACTGTCGACGGTTCCGGGCAGCTTTGATCCGCCGTGAAGCGGGAGCACACGTACCCGAGCGGCGCGCAGGCGATCGCCGAGAAAGTGGTCTAGGAGGACATCGTCGTGCTCCCCCTCTACGAGGAGGATCACGCGAGGCCAGCGAAGAAGATCGCTAGGCATCAGGCCGAGTTCGGCGAGAGTCGTCCTGTCGGACTGGTCTAGTTCATGGATGAGCGATCGGCCGTGGGATCCACCCCCTCGTTTCACTTCGATCACACGTCCCTCGGGTGCGTCAAGGAGCTCGGGAGAATGTGTTGCCGCGACGAGGATCACGTCATCGCACGCGCGGCGCCGTAGCGTCGCGGCCATGTGAGCTTCCGCTCCGCGATGGAGCGCAGCCTCGGGCTCATCCACGATCAGCATTGTGGTTCGGCTACCCGACTCACCAAGAGCGAGGTCCCGCATTTGAGCGTGAATCGCCTCGTGAATTGCGCGCGAGGCCCAGAGCTGCTCAGCTCGCGAAAGGTCGCGTAGCCGCAGGCTTCTGCGCCCGAACTTCCATACCAGCGGTTCTCTCACGAATCGCAAGAACGGCGATTCGATATGCAAGGACGCTGCTGGCGCGTCAAGCAACACCGACTGGAGGATGGCGTTCACGCGGACCTCCAGTTCCGATGTCACCTCCTTCATCACTGCTTCGACGGCAGTGATGTCCACCCCAGAATCGTGTTCTTCCTCGTGTGCCGGGAACAAGCGCTTGAGCTCATGACTCCAATCGACTTCGGGCTCCGCGTCGGCGACGAGTCGTTCTCGGACGTCCGGGTCCAAGAGACGGATCCCGCCTTCGCGGAAAGTCCGGAGAGATAATGCCGCTTTATCCTCCCCTCCGGCCGCGGACGACAGATAGGAATGAAGCACACCAAAGTGGGCACGCGTGGCATCGTTTGCTTCACGAGAGGTATCAACTAGTTCGAGCCCAAAGTCGATCTTTCCGCTCACACGGACTGGTTCCACCTGATCGGCACTGTGCTCTCCGACCTGGTATGCCATCAGTGGGGTCGGTTCGAGCAAATGACGATTGAGCCCCAGGGACCAAATCTCGTTCCACTCCGACGCGAAGAGCGGGGAATTAGAAGCGGCGTCCTCTAGATCCCCGTGCGCGTCCAACATGTCCGGATTGTCACCCAGCATATTTGCATAGCGCTCATGGAACTCGTCCAGTTCCCTCAGTGCCGCGCTGGCTTCAGGCTTTCGCATGTCTGCCACTGGCCAGACGTTCCATGAGGGCACGGATCTCGTGCCCGTTGGCGCGAGCAAGAAGAGACTATCTTTGCTGATCTCACTAGCAACCGGAGTACCTTCACCAGCACGCGCTCGCACCCATTCGTCGAGCAGCTCTCGTACCGCGCCGGGGCGAGGGCTCCGCTGATCAAGAGGCGCTGCGAACTCGCGATCCTCCAACGGAAAATCGCGTGGCGTCGCGAGCGCAGCAGCGATCGCTTGCGCCGGCGTCCGTCCGTACGCGCGAATCTGTGCCAGCGCTCCTTCTTCTGTGGTCACCTCCTCCTCGCCGTCCCTATGAATCCGAATGACGAGAGCAACATTTGTGGCACCGTCAGCCCCGAGGAGCGCATTCTCAATCGCGGCGAGTAACCGGGACTTGCCGGCGCCGTTGAGTCCGTATACGACGTTGAGTCCGGCGCCCAGCTCGAGAGGCTGCTGGGCCTCGAGCAACACGTCTCGAGAAATGATCAGGCCGACAATCGCGGTGTCCACATCGTCACGGTATCGGACACTTCCGACGGGGGCCGGAAGCAGGGGAGAAAGGAAGGCAACCCGCGACCGTTCGGCGGTTGCTCACTTCGAGCTAGGCGGCATATCCCGCGCAGTGCCCACGACTCGTTCGTTGTCACGGACCGCTAGCGCTTGACCCACGGGCCGCCGCCGCGCCGCGGGCACTCCACTCAGAGTATCTTCGCTCAACGATGGCGCTTGGGCCACAGATCTCTAGCTTGGCGATGGCGGATGTGGGCGCCCGCTGTCAGCACAGCAGAAGACCCGCGTCAACCCAGCGCGAATCGTGCAGTCGCGACGCAGCTCCTTAGCGGATCCTTCAACAGCCACGCAGGGTCGCTTTACCTCGGAACCGGCGTGTCAACTGGGCGAGTATGCGCGCTTAGCCAATGGTCGCGCAGCCGCTTCACTGCACGATCGCGATTGTACGTGAACCATCTAGCAGCACAGGTTCCGCAGCTCGTCGTCCACGCTCGGCCGGGACCCGTCTGCAAGGTCAGCCCGTAGACAGTGCCACCTTGGCCCTCTCCCCGCACTTCGCCACCTTCGGTGATTTCCACATGGGCTATGCGTCGGAGCATCGCGGGCCTCCCCAAATGACGCGGCTACTTCGATCAATATTAGGCGCTGTCCCATCTTCAGCTCGCCCTTTTCCGCCCGATCGGACCTTTCCATATGGTGAGCGCGACGGTCACGGTCGTCGCTGCGATATCCAGCGCGATCCAGCCCGGGACGCTCTACCCCGACCCGGTCTACGCAGGTAGCACATCGCCGTTGTCGAGAGAAGACCATGCGTTCCGAATGGTGCGGTTGAGTCGCTCGCCGTCAGCGCCATAGGCCCGCCAGGCGCTTCGCTTGGCTCCCCGTGTGGGAGCGCGTCTGATGCGGTGGCCGCGACTCATTGCCGTGTCGCTGCAGGCGGCGGATGAACAGCCTGGCGGGGCGAGGTCGTGGACACCGCGCCCACCGAGCACCGACTCGTCTTCGACCTCGGCATGGTGTCGTCCATCGACGACGTATCCCGCCGCATGCTGCGCGAGGTCGTGTACCGACTCAGGTCAGAAGGACACCGCGTCGAGGTCGCCGACCCGGAATCGGTCATGGGCGATCGCGCCCGCACTTGACCCTGTGCCGACCACACGGTGTCCACTGGGTGGGCCCCCGCGGGAGCCGCCTCGGCCCCCGCCCGCACGGCGTCCTCGGACACAGAAAAACCTGGAGCACCTCAGTGATCGAAGCTCACTCCCTGACCAAGCGCTACGGCGCGAAGACCGCCGTCGACGGCATCGACTTCACCGTGCGCCCCGGAATCGTGACCGGGTTCCTCGGCCCGAACGGCGCGGGCAAATCCACGACGATGCGCATGATTATGGGACTGGACCACCCGTCATCCGGCTCGGTGACGGTGAACGGCATGCCCTATGCCCGGCATCGCGACCCGCTTCATCAGGTGGGAGCGCTGCTGGATGCCAAGGCGATGCATCCCGGGCGCAGCGCCCGCAACCATCTGCTCGCGGTGGCAGCCACGCATCGCATCGGGCCCAAGCGCGTGGACGAGGTGATCGCGCTCACGGGGCTCGACTCCGTCGCGCGCAAGCGCGTGGGCGGGTTCTCGCTGGGCATGGGTCAGCGGCTCGGGCTCGCCGTGGCGCTGCTGGGAGACCCGGCGACGCTGATCCTCGACGAACCGGTGAACGGGCTCGACCCCGAGGGCGTGGTGTGGGTGCGCCGGTTCGCGCGAAGCCTCGCGGCGGAGGGGCGCACCGTCTTCCTCTCCTCGCACCTGATGAGCGAGATGGCGCAGACGGCCGACCACGTCATCATCCTCGGCCGAGGACGCATCGTCGCCGACGCTCCCGTGAGCGAGATCCTCGCGGGCACCGAGGGCGAGTCGGTGCAGGTGCGCACGCCGCGGGTCGTCGGGCTCTCCCGCCTGCTCGAAACGGAGGGTGCGACCGTGACGCCCCTGGAACACGACCTGGTGTCGGTGATCGGGCTCACCGCGCCGCGCATCGCCGAGATCGCCGCAGCCGCCGGCATCGTCGTGTACGGACTCACCCCCGTGGCCCGGTCTCTCGAAGATGCCTACCTGGAGCTGACCCGAGACGACGTCGAATACCGCAGCACGGAGGCGACCCGATGAGCACCACCGCCACGCACCCCGCCCCCTCCCCCGTCGGTCACGATCTGCGCTTCACCGGTGTGGTGCGCGCGGAGTGGATCAAGCTCCGCAGCATCCGCTCCACCTGGTGGGCCTACGCGATCCTGGTGGTGCTCACCGTCGGGTTCGGGGCGCAGATGTCCGCGTCGCTCAGCTTCGAGGGCGTCGAGGCCGTTCCCACCCAAGACGCGGTGCAGGACATGGCCGTGTACGCCGTGATGGTCAGCACCGACGTCGGCGCCCTCATCGTCAGCGTGCTGGGCGTGCTCATGATCGCCGGCGAATACGGCACCGGCATGATCCGCTCGACCCTCACCTCCGTGCCGAAGCGTGTGCCGGCGCTCGTCGCCAAAGCGCTCGTCTTCGCCGTCGCGACCTTCGTCGTGAGCGCCGTCGCGTTCGCGATCACGGCTCCGGTCTCGGCGGCGCTGTTCGCGGCCGACGGCCTGAACGTCGCCCTCGACGACCCGCAGTACTGGCTGGCGCTGCTGGGCGGCGTGACCTACCTCGTGCTGGTGGGGCTCATCTCGTTCGGCATCGGAGCGCTCCTGCGCAACACCGCCGGCGGCATCGCCGTTGCGCTCGGCGTTGTGCTGGCGGCGCCGCTCGTGCTCGCCCTCGTGCTGGGCTTCGCGCCGTCGGGGTGGGCGCAGAACCTCGCGATGCTGCTGCCCTCGACCGCTGGCAGCATGCTCTTCGCCTACCCGACCGAGCAGAGCTGGGTGGACCTTCTCGCACCGGAATCCGCCGGCTGGCTCACCGAACCGTGGCAGGGCGGGCTCGTGCTCGTCGCCTGGGTGGTCGTGCTGTTCACCGCCGCAGCGGTGCTGCTCAAGCGCCGGGATGCCTGATCTTCGCCGACCACGATCTCGGAACCTCACCACAGATAAGGAGAAGGACATGACCCAGGAGACAACGACCGGTACGGGCGACACCGCGACGGTGCACCTCGCTATCGGGGATCGGATCAGCAGCTACATCGCGACGTCCGCCGACGGGCGCGTCGCCGGACGGGCGGACTTCATCGACGCGCCAGAGGGACGCGCCGAGCGCATCTTCTTCCACACCGAGGTCGACCCGGCGTACGGCGGCCGTGGCTTCGGCGTGCTGCTGCTGCGCGAGGCGCTCGCCGACAGCATCCGCCAGGGCGTCACCGTCGTGCCGGTGTGCCCGCTGTTCGCCCGCCACCTCACGCGGCATGGCGGGGAGTACGTCGCCGAGGGTGGGGCGTACCGCACGCCCCGGCTGGCGGACATCGATCTCGTGAAACGCGCGGTCGGGGGCTCCGGGCGCGCGGCCGGTGCCGACCGCGCTTGACCCTGTGGTGAGCACACGGTGTCCAGTGGATGCCACACGCTCATTCCCATGAAAGAAGGACCCGCCATGACCGCCCAGACCGACACCCTCGCCCCCGGGCTCGAATACCACCGCGTGCTCGCCGGCGACCAGCGGCGCATCGGTCGCGGCATCCTCGCGATCGTGCTGCTGATCGGTGGGATGTTCTTCCTCAACATCCTCTTCGCCGCTGTCGCGGTCATGGTCTACCCGGTTCAGCAGGACGGCGGTGCGGCATATACGCCTCTGCTCCACGCGGCGGGAATGGCATCAGTGGCGCTGCTGACCCCGTGGAGCATGCTCATCCAGCGGTGGCTCTACGGCGTGAAGGGCGCGTCGCTGCACTCGGTGTTCTCGCGCTTTAGGTTCGACACCTTCGGGAAGGCGCTGCTGCTCGTCGTTCCGGCGTGGAGCATCGTCTCAGTCGTGCTGTACTGGTCACCGCTGCCCGAGGCCAGCTGGAGCCACACGGATGTGCTCTGGTTCCTGCTCGCCACGATCCTGCTCACGCCGCTGCAGGGCGCAGGTGAGGAGTACGGCTTCCGGGGTCTGATCTTCCGCGTCGCCGGCGGCTGGGCGCGCGGGGCGCGGGCGGGACTCGTGCTCGGCATCGTCGTCTCAAGCGTGCTCTTCGCCATCGTCCACCTCTCGAGCGATGTGTGGCTGAACGCCTGGTACCTCGTCTTCGCCGTGGGGCTGTCGCTGATCACCTGGCGCACCGGAGGACTTGAGATCGCGATCGTGCTGCACGCGATGTTCAACACGGTGAACTTCGTGTTCGACGTCGCGCTGCGCGTGGACATGGCCACTGCGTACGACCGGTCGGCGGGCGTGGCCTCGGTGGAGACGCTGGCGCCGATGGCCGTGATCGTCATCGCCGTCGCGGTGGTGTGGGTGCGGACGCGGGGAAAGGGAGCGGTGCGGACGCCTGTGGATGCCGCGGGGCGGGTCGACGCGCTGCCGGTCAGGTTCCCCGCAGCTGGCTGAGGAGCTCGCTGTCGCCGCTGCCGGTCATTTCGGCGATGCGGCCGCTCACCACGCGGTACATGGCAAACTCGGCGACGTTGACGTGACGACGGGTGGGCGCGATGCCCCGGAACAGACCCTGGTGGGCGCCGCTCGCCCGCAGATGTGCGGCCGGGACAGCGCGACCGTCCTCCTCGACTTTGGGAGGGTGCCCGACGTCGGGTGTGATCGGCGACGACCGCGTCTCAGCCGCACGTCTTCAGCTTGGCGACGCCAGAGCTGAGCACTCCATCCCCTCCCAGCAGGACCACTCGCGTTGAGCCAAGCGCGCGAATTGCCGCGGTGACTTCGCGTGGGATGCAATCCCTTCTGCTGATGTACAGCGGCGCATCGTTCTTACCGGCGAGAGCAGCGCCAGCGAGTGCATCCGCATACCCACTACCCGTCGCGAGATAAACGACCTCTGCAGACTCGAACGCCTTCTCATTCACAGTCACAGATGTCGCGTACCGATCCCCACCGCCGTTGCGAGCGACGTTTTGAGCGCCGAGTATCGTCCGCAGTTCGCGTTCGATCCCGGCGCTGACTGCCCCGGCTCCGCCTGCGATCTCGACGCTGTCCACCCCGAGGGATCTCAAGAGACTCAATGTTCCCGCATCCATTGCCGGCGATGTCCCCCGAACCAGCACGACAGGACCATCAAAGTGTGCCGCGGCGGGGCTGGCCGATAGCGCATCAGGGAAGTCGGACCCAGTCGCCAAGTAGGCAGTACCCAGCTCGCTTGCTGCCCAGGTGGCTTTCGCGAGATTCCGCGACGTTTCATAGCGATCAGCGCCGGCGATACGCTGAACCGTTGGCTTGAATGGCAGCGCTTTGATTGCTCTCTCGACTGCTGCCGAGACGGCACCGGTCCCGCCCACGATTACGACTCGTTGCGGTCGAAGCCGCTCGAGCTCCGTCTTGACGCTCGGAGGCAGACTCCCGCTACGTGTCAACAGCAGTGGCGCGCCGAACCGTGCAGCGACCGGTCCAGCACCGAGCGCGTCCGCGTACCCCTCTCCCGTCGCGAGATAAACCCGGCTTGCACTCTCGAACTGCCGCGAGATACTGACCGCGGTTGCGTACCGGTCTGATCCCGACAGGCGGGTTGTTGACACCGCACCGTTAGATACTGCCGCAGTAGGCGCAGACGTCACGGAGGCGGGTGTGTACCGTTCTGCCGCACCGGTAACGACCACACTGAGCTCGGAACCGAGATCCGCTGCACGAACCGTGTACGACGACTGGGTCGCGCCGCTGATCTTCGCCCCGTCTCGCAGCCACTGGTAGGTGAACGACGACGGCTGAGGACTCCAGTCGCCGACCGCCACTGTGAGCGATTCGCCCACGCTTGGCAAACCCTGCGATACAACTGGGGTCCCAGTGACGAATACGCCCGGTATAAGCGTGTTGGTGAAGGTACAGAGGACATCGGCTGAAGTCACGGTGAAGGTACCGCCATCGGCAACGGCACCTCCGTGATCGCAAGAAACGGAAGCGCTGTACTTCGCCGCGTTGCTGTCCGAAAGCCTCTGCGAGATCGTGACTACTGAACCGACGGGCACCGCGTGGGTCACCGTGCTACCGAGATCCGGCCCGTTCGCACCCGAAGCCCGCGAATTCCCCACCTCCCGGTTGTTCAGGCTGATGGTCGAGCGGTCACCGGCCGCTGCGCTGACCCAGGCCGTCCGCAGCGTCACCTGAGATACTTCAGAGGCAAAAGTCGCCGCCCGAAGAATTTCATGGCCGCCTTCGTCTGCTTTCCACGCGGTGACGACGCGGCCGGAGTGTGAGATGGCTACGCTCGGGTACTCCGCCATCTTCCCGCTGGCGCCGAGGTCGAACGGCATGCTCCATGCCGCGCCGGCGTCGAGGGACGCCGCTGCGCGGATGGTGCCGGTCTCGAACCCGGTCCCGTCGAACCAAGCGACGGTGAGCTTGCCGTCTCCAGTTCCCGCGATGCGCGGGTAAGACGCGTTGCGCCCGGTTCCCGACACGCCTGACGCTGCACTCCAGGTCCCGCTCCCTGCGTCCCGGACGGAGCTCGAGATGATGTCACGTCCGGTGCTTCGTCCGGACCAAACGACCGCGACGTTTCCGTTGCCCGCCGCAGCCAGCTGGGGGTTGAACGAGTCTCGGCCATCCTCGGAGAGAACGGCCGGATCGCTCCACGTCGCACCGGCATCGCGTGAGGTTGAAGCCTGAACGAACGATGCTGAACCGTCATTGCCTTGCCATACGGCGGTCATTGTCTCGCCGCCATGCGCCGCCAGCATCGGCACAACTGCATACACGCTGGGCTCCGAGATATCGACGGGTGCGGTCCACGTCGCGCCGTCGTCGTGAGAAGTCGAACTTTGAATGATCGGGCGGAAACCGTTGTTGCGTGCCCACACGGCGCTGATCGATCCCGTCGCAGTGACGGCAATCTGTGCGTCATAGGCCGGCTTTCCCGCCATAGAGAGACTCACCGGGGCAGCCCAAGACGCACCACCATCGTTGGAGGTCGAAATCTGGACTTGATAGCCGTCTGGAGCGACGATCCGCGTCCACGAAACCACGAAGGTCCCCTCATCCGTGACCGCGACCCGGGGGTCGTCTGCGTCGCCCGTAGGAAGGTCGACGGGGACCCCCCAGGTCGCACCCCCGTCCGTGGAAGTCGCCACCTGGAGCCTGTTGTAGAACCCATCCCAAGTTCCCCACACGGCCATGACGCGGCCATCCTTTGGAGAGATCACCACCTGAGACCGAAAAGTGTCGATACCGGGCACCGAAATGTTCGTAGGCGGAGTCCACGACACACCCTCGTCGCGCGAAATCGAGGACTGGATCGTCTTCGTGCTTCCGTCGAAGCTGCTCCATACGGCGATCATGCTGCCATCGTCCGCGATCGCAACGTTCTGGTCGCTGGCATTCCGCCCTCCCTCTGAAACCGCGACGGTACGGGGCCAATCGGTCGGCATCGCGGATGCGGGCGCGGGCGCGGCGCCACCGAGCACCCCCAGGATCAGCGCAGAAACGGTGGCAAACACATAGGCGGCGCGCATTCGCCGTCCTTCCCCTAGAACGGTGAGCACCAAAGCCGGTTTCCCCGATTATCGGCTAGCTTATCCACGCCCCGCGACATTGTGATGATGAAATTTGTCCCTCTTCCTGGCCGCGCTCCTGAGGGTGCTCCGATGCCCCAGCTCCGCGCCGGTACTGACCGGTGGGGCGCGGCATCCTGCTGCCCTTTCAGCGGCATGCGTCCGGGGTGGCGCGCACGCGCAATGTCGCCTACGCGGCGGGCGGGCGTGCGCACCTGCTCGACATCTACCACCCGGATCGGCAGTGGTTTCGGTCGTGGCACAGTGCTGCTTGTCTCCCGCCGCAGCGTGAGTAGGCTGAGCCCACCGAGCACTCCCTGACCCCACATCCAAGGTGGTGATGGCATGCCGTACTTCGTCATCGAGCGAACCTTCGCCGAACCGGTGGCCCTGCCCGTGGATGCCGCGGACGATATCAACCTCATCAACGATGAAGAAGATGTTCGGTGGGTGTTCTCCTATCTCTCGCTCGACCGCACCAAGACCTACTGTCTCTACGAGGCGCCCTCGGCAGAGGCGATCCGCGCCGCCGCCGAGCGGGCCGGCCTCCCTGCGGACAGCGTGATCGAAGTCGCCGGCCGCGTCATGCCCAATGGCCACCTCATCGAAGCGGAGTAGTGCGCACCGTCACATCAGGCCCTCATCTCGGGCGTAGCGGACGGCATGGGATCGGTTGGAACTCGAGGTCTTGGTGAAGATGCTGCGCATGTGGTTGGCCACGGTGTGCTCGCTGATGAACAGCTGCGCGGCGATGGCGCGATTGGTCAGGCCCTGATCGATCAGACGGAGGATCTCGATCTCGCGGGGTGTCAGCCCGTCGGCGCGACCACGGAGCCTCGCATCCCGCTCGACCGCGTGCAGCACGCGGGCCCAGCCTGCGGCTGTGGCGTCCGCCCGCACGCGTTCGGCGAGGACGAGCGCGTCCCGCGAACGGGCATCGCGAGAGATCAGCCAGTGGGCCAGGGCGGTGCGGGTGTGGGCGGCATCCAGAGTGGCGCCGAGCCGATCGTCCAGCGCCAGCGCGGCGTCGAACGAAGCTTGCGGATCGCCGGAATCGAGCAGGCCATCGAGCTGTCCGAGGTAGCGGTCCGCCGAGCCGAAGCACGAGACGAAGTAGCCCGACATGAGGTTCAGACCGGCGTACTCCAGCATCAGGGGTCGCAGCCTCGCCGCCGCGTCCCGGTCCTCGAGGAACAGCGCAGCCTCCGCGAGCAGTGCCAGCATGGCCGGCCACTCCGCGGACTCGTGCCGCACCGCGGCATCCTGATCCAGCAGCCACGCCAGCATCCTCGCTGCCGGCCGCCTCATCTCGAACTCCGTGTACAGGCCGAGCAGCCCGGGCGCCCAGTGCTCGTGGGGTGATTCGGTTCCGGTGATGACCCCGCGCACCGGCGCGAGCTGTCCGAGTTCTCGCTTGATCATGTACAGCTGCTGCGCGGCGACGCTGGACCGCGCATCCGACAGGAACGCCGCTTCGGCTCGTGCCGCCCGCCGGTATGCGGTTCTTGCTGCCTCCAGCCGGCCGGCGATGAAGTGGCGGCCGTAGTCGACGCAGTCGCGCCAGTACTGCCAGTAGCTTCCCGCGCGCGCCGCTGCCGCGATCAGGGCCGTCTCGGCCTGTTCGAGTCCGCCTTTGTCGCCGAGGACGTACGCTGCGGCGGCCCGATAGTTGGGGGCGGCATACAACCACTCGCCGATGTCCGCCGGGCTGGTCGCACGCGCGGTGCCGACTGTCCAGATCTCGCCGGCATGGTCGTACGCCTCTCTGAGGATCTGGGGCCGGAAGCTGTGAAGATATGCCGTCCGCAGCACCCGCAACAGCAGCTGCGCATCACCGAGCGCGCGAGCCTGCCGAGTGGCCTCTGCCGCCCGCACCCGTGCCTCGTCCAGGCGCCCCGAGAACGACGTCGCCCGCGCGAGCGCCGCGAGCGCTTCGACCCGTTCCGCACGTGTACCGGATTCGCCCGAACGGTCCAGGGCACGCATCAGCAGCTCCACCGCCCGCGCACCGTGGATCCCCGGCCGCCAGGTCGCTTCCTCATATTCGATGGCGCCGCGCAGCTGATCCGGCGGAGCGCCCAGCGCGCAGACCTGTTCGGCGAGCGCGCGCGCCCGGGCGAAGTCGGCCGCGAGTCGCCAGTTGCGCGCTGCCGCCAGGCGCAGCTCGTCGCGCCGGCTCGGCGACTGGGTCAGGTCCGCCGCCTGCTCGAACAGTCGCGCCGCCTCTTCGTACGCGATTCTGGATGCCGCGAGCTCCGCCGCCGCAGCCGTGTACAAAACCGCCTCGTCCCGAAAGCCCAGGTCGAGGGCATGCACGTAGTGGTAGGCGAGCCGCTGCGTCAGCCGGGCGGGGGCGGGCGCCCGCTGCTCGAGCATCGCGGCCGCGCGTGCGTGCAGCGCCGGCCGGTCTCGCGCGGGAATGCCGTCGAGCACCGCCTGCCGCGCGATCGCGTGCGGAAAGCGCAGGTCGTCGACTGCGCCATGGGGCGCTTCGAGCAGTCCCGCCGCCAGGGCCCGCTCGAGCGCATCCAGCACGGTCTCGGCCGGTTCCCCGGAGATCGCGGCCAACTCGTCGGCGACCACGTCCATGCCCAGCACCGCTGCTGCCTCGAGAAGATGGCGCTGCGCGGGATCGATCGTGTCCAGCCTCGTGTACAGCAGATCGTTGACCGACTCGGGCAAGGAGATGCCGGCGACATCGGGGCCGGCGATGTCACCGGCATAGCGCCACGCCTCGCGCAGCAGAAAGGGGTTGCCTCCCGTCAAGAACCGCAGTCGCGTTGCCACCTCGAGCAGGTCTGCGTCGGATGCCGTCGACCGGGTGCGCACATAGGCGAGCACCTCGTCCGGCGTCAGCGTCTGCAGCGAGATGCGCCGCACTCCTTCGAAGGACGAGAGGTTCGCCAGGACCCGGTCCACGACCGCTGAGCGGTCCGGATGCGTGGAACGCACTCCGCCGAGCAGCAGCACCGAGCTGTCCTCGAGCCCGGCGATCATCCTGGGCAGCAGCCGCAGCGCGGCCTCATCGGCCCAGTGAAGATCGTCCAGGATGATCACGATGGGCCGGCTCTCGGCGGCCTCACCCAGCAGACCGACGATCGCCGTCGCCAGCCGGTGCTGATCGCCCGGGTCCCGTGCCTCCGGCCCGGGGTCTGCGCGGTCCGCCGTGATGGCCTGGCGTATCAAGCGGCTGGCGGCATCCGTCGCCGTCGCCCCCCGGACAAGGTCCAGCAGCCTGCGCAACGGGGCGTCGAGCGGCTCGAACGGCGCACCGAACTCGGCGACGCACGAGCCTGCGAAGACGGCGGCACCGTGCACGCTGAGCCGGGTCGCTGCTTCGGCGATGAGCCTGGTCTTGCCGACTCCCGGCTCTCCCGTGACGAAGACGCAGTGCACCGCCCCGCTCACCACGTCGGGCCACACCGAGACCACGGCATCCAGTTCCTCTTCCCGCGCGACGAACGGCGGCTGATCGGAGCTGCGCCATGCGCGGGGCAAGAGCGGTGGTTTCCAGGCCCGCATGCGGCCAACATATGCCCGCCACCGGCTCACGTCGATCCCCGCATCAGCGGTTCGAACGCCGCGTCGAAATGGGCATTTCATGTCATGTGGCGGTCAGCCCCTCACGCCTAGCGTCGCCCGTATCAGGTCACGCTCATTCGAGAGGAAGTGGATCGTGTCCATCAACAGCACAACTCCGACTGGACCGCAGCGGAAGAACACACTCGTCATCAGTGCGGGTATCGCCACCGGAATGATCGCCGTCGTCGGCCTCAGCGGGTGCACGAGCCCCGGCCAGGCGCAGGATGCCGCCAGCCTCGACCTCGCCCTCACCGGCGAATCGACACTGCACGAGTTCGACTTTCCGGTGAGAAATGCGTTCGACGGTCCCCGAGAGATCAGCGACGTGCCGCTGCCGGATCCCCTGGCGGCGACGCCGAGCGCGGCGGTGTACGACGAGCGTCTGGAACCGTACCGGCTGACGAAGGAGGAGGCCATGGCGTTGTCGCCCATGCCCACGGCCACCGCTCACGACATCTCCCCCATGGATCCCTACGACAGGGCGATAGCCGCCGGCGCGCTGGCAAGTCATCTCGCGGCGGTCCTGCGGGAGGTCGACGCTGTCGAAGTGAACGACTCCGTGGATCCCTTCGGTTACACCGTCACCGTCGATGTCGCCGCCGAGGGGATCGCCGGGGTGCCGCTGCTGGTGACTTGGTCACTCAGCGGTGCGGATGTCAGCGCCCATTGGGATGCCAGTCGACTGGGAGCCCGGCTGCAGCCCACCGCCGATGACGGCGCCAGCGTCGACATCTGGATCCCCAACCTCCGTGGCGATGGTGACTACACCCTCGATGTCGATGTCGTCGGTGCGTCCGACGGCGTTGCTGTCGCCGGCGCCAGCTTGCTGGTGGAAGCCGCCGACGCGTCGGCCGAATGAGCCCGAGGTGCCTACGCGGCATCCACCTCGTCCGATCGCCGCAGCCGCGCACGGTCGGTTCACTGCGGGATAGGGAGCAGCTCATCTTTCGTCGGCGGCTGGGAGACCAAGCGCACTGCATCCGCTTTCGACACGTTCGACGGGAAGTTCCAACGGGAGAAGTCACCGCGCGGATCTTCCTTCGCCCGGGGCATGGCGATTGAGGATGCCTCGATGACCGCGCGGGCCACAGCGGCCTCACTAGCCGTCAACGCCAGCTTCTCGCGTCGCCGAAGCATGATCGGGAATCGCGTGCCTGCGGCGTCGCGTAGCACGAGTAGCAGCGTGCGTCCGCCATGACGATTCTGACTGACGAGTACCAACTCGGCTGTGGACAGGTCTGCCCAATTGACGGTTCTCCGACCTGAGCGCAGCTTCTGTTCGGCAACGTTGGCCCACACACCCGGGGTTCTCACCCACATCACAAGCAGTGTGACCACCGCGAACACAAGAAAGCCCGCCAACCCGAGCAGCAGCTGCAATGCGAGTACGTCGGTGAAGAGGCGAGCAACGGCAACGGGGATGTACGCCAGCAACCACAACGGCCCCACCACGATGAAGACGAATCGCCAGTCCACTCGTCCCAAACGAACCCAGTCCGATGGTTCGGAGGGTCCGTCCTGCTCCGCTTTCATGCGTTCAGTATGGTGGGCGCGGTAAGAAACCCGAGAAGGGGTCCTTCCGAGCCATCTCTGAGGCTTCGGAGCGCGGCGACGTCCGTGGCTGTGGATACGCTCGAGTTTCACCCACCAGCAGAGAGGCTCTCCTATGAAGGACCGAACTGCCGCAGCAGCCGCGTCCACTTCGCTGATTGCGATGCTCGCGCTAGTCGGCTGCGCTGGCGGAAGCGCCGCGGACACAGCAACGACCGCGAGGTCAGAAGCGTCGGCTCCCGCGGAGTCGAACGCTCCCGCGGAATCTGAAGCTCCCACCGAGCCGGTGTCCGATATCGAAGCCTCTGTGGCCGCGTTCGTCGGGGCACTCGATGAGCTGGGGATCGCGCACTCAGAGCCCGTTCGGGCAGAAGTCGGCTTGTCGGGAGCTAAGGCACGGTTCGACATCACTGTTAACGGCTTCGAAGCCGGAATCAACGTCTTCCCGGATGCCGAAATGCTCGCGACCTGGGGCGAGGCCAGCGACTCCTTCGGTGGAATCTACGTCTCCTACGGCAACGCTGTTCTGACGCTGAACTCGAGCGAGGGCATCGCCAACTCGGCCGAGATCGCACCGCAGATTGCGACCGCGGTCGGCGGCGAAGCGCACGGCGTCTAGCGAGCACCAACACGGGCGCGAAGGACTCGGCTCTCCCGTCCGGGCTCGCGCGCACGGTGGCGGATGCCGTGCGCGAGCGGTCGGCGGCGCCGATGATCCACGCCGAGCTGCCGCACGCGCAGCACAGCTTCGACCTGTTCGCGTCGGTGCGGGCACGGGCTGCGGCGAATGCCATCGAGGCGTTTCTCGGGTGGGTGCGGTCGCAGCGCGCTGCGGCCTCCGGACGCTGAACGGCGGGGAGACACGCACACCGCACGCGCGTGCCTCCCGCAGCGTCAGTGGCCGTTGTCTGAGGCGGCGACGTCGAGGATCCAGGTCACGCCGAAGCGGTCGGTGAGCATGCCGAAGCCGGGGCTCCAGGCCGAGGCGGCGAGCGGCTCGACGATCGACGCGCCGGCCGAGAGCGCGTCCCAGTAGCCCTGCACCTCGTCGAGCGCGTCGCCGCGCACCGACAGGAAGAACGGCTGGTCGGTGAGGGTCACGCCGTTCTCGCGCCGCGTCCTGCCGACGTTCGCCGCCGAACCGCCGCCCTCCCCCGGGATGTCGTACGCCATGACCCGGAATCCGTTCTCGCTCTCGAGCTGCCCGAACACGACGTTCTGGGCGCCGGGGGCTTCGGGCGGCATCCCGAAGTCGCCGTAGGTGGCGATGGAGAGGTCGCCGCCGAACACGGAGCGGTAGAACTCCAGGGCTACGCGGGCGTCGCCGCGGAAGTTCAGGTGGGTGGTCGTGGTGATGCTCATGTCTGCTCCTGTAGGGATGTCGCCGGGTCCGTCCCGGCTGCGCCCACTCTCGCAGCAGTAGAGGACTGTTTTGGTCCTCCACCCCCCCTAGAGTCAAGGCGTGACGACGACAACCTCCCGGCTGCTGAAACTGCTGTCACTGCTGCAGAGCAGACGCGACTGGCCCGGCGCCGTGCTCGCCGACCGACTGCAGATCAGTCACCGCACCGTGCGGCGCGACATCGAGCGCCTGCGCGAGATGGGCTACCGCATCGACGCGACCATGGGCCCCGACGGCGGATACCGACTGGAGGCCGGCAGTGAGCTGCCCCCGCTGCTGTTCGACGACGACCAGGTCGTGGCCTTGGCCGTCGCCCTGCAGGCGGCGACCGTCGCCGGCGCCGGCATCGAAGAGGCCGCGCTGCGGGCGCTCACGACCGTGCGGCAGGTCATGCCGTCGCGGGTGCGCCAGCGGCTGGATGCCATCGCCTTCACCACCGTTCCCCGCCCGGGCGACGGCCCCGCGGCATCCGTGTCGCCGCAGGTGCTCATCGCGCTGTCGAGCGCCGTCCGCGCGCACGAGGTGCTGCGGTTCGACTACGCGAGCCCGCGTGCATCCGGCGGCAAGGCTCCGGATGCCGAGCCGCCGCGTCCGCGCCGGGTGGAGGCGCACCACCTCGTCGCGTCACAGGGCCGCTGGTACCTCGTCGCATGGGACCTCGACGTGGAGGACTGGCGCATCTTCCGCGCGGATCGCATCACGCCGCGCGCCCCGACGCGGCTGGCGTTCGCGCCGCGCGAGGTGCCGGGCGGCGATGCGGCGGCATTCGTGGCCGGGCGGTTCATGGGGTCGGCGGACGGCGCCGGGTGGCCGTGCACGGGAACAGTCATCCTGCACCTGCCCGTCGACGCCGTGCTGCCGTTCGCCGGCGACGGTGTGGTCGAGGCGCTGGGGCCGGACCGCTGTCGGTACACGGCGGGGTCGTGGTCGTGGGTCGCGCTCGCGGCGTCGCTCGGACGGTTCGACGCCGACATCGAGGTGGTCGAGCCGCCCGAGTTGGCGGAGGCGTTCGCGCGGCTGGCGGGGCGGTACGCCGCGGCGGGCGGAACGCCGCCGGTCACCTGACGCCTGCCCTCACCCGCCCGCGGCGCGCACACGGCCTCTTGCTAATCTCGCCCCGTGCCCGCGAGAGTCCTCCTCCACTTCCCAGCCGGACTGGCCTTATCGCAGCACAACAGTTCTCGACGCCATGGTGTCGAGCGGTCGGTACCTCTCGCAGTTCGAGACCGGCACGTCCAACGGAGGCCTCACGGCTCATCCCGGCGGCGGTCGCTGGCACTGGGAAAGCCGCCTGTTCAACAGCCGTTACGACACGACACCCGCTGACGCTCGCCCGGTGTACGGCGCGGTCGACCTCGGAGACATGCACGGAGCCGCTCCGCGATTCGGCTCAGCGTTCCTTCGCCTCCGGCCCGAGGCGTCTGAACGAGCGACATTCTGTTACCCCGATTCGGTGTTCGAACCGCACCGGATTGGGGGCGTGGATGAGCTGCCAACCCTCGTCGAGCGGATGCTGTCCGAAGACCTCGAACCATTGGATCGCTATGTCGAGGCGCACGTCCACGGCGGCGTCGCCTTCGCAAGGGATGTCGAAGCGATCGTTCTCGACCCCTGTTACCGAGGAACGGCCGTTCATGCGGCAGCGGCGCGCCTTTCGCAGGTCGACTTCCATCCGGGCTTCAGAGTCACCACGGATGCGCTCGACCCCGGGTACCGAGGACCGCGGTACGCAGCTCTCGCTGCATCCCTCGCGGATGAGTTGACTCCCGACGTCTTAGGGGTCGCCGCCCGTTCAGGACTCCACCCCGCGCAATCGCTCAAGAAGGTGTGGCACTTGCTCGCGCGGTATGGGCGGCGCGCGGACGAGTAAGACAACTAGGCGTCCGAAGACGATCAGGTAGGCACCCAGCGCTGCACCTAACGCAGCTCGGCATCCACCTCGCGAGCCCCGACCGCGCTGCGATCGTCGGCCGTGAGATCGCCGCGCAGCGCGATCACCGCGAGCAGGCAGCATCCCACGAACACCACCGCTCCCCCGGCAACGGGAATCGACAGGTCGATCGCCCCGAGCATGCCGCCCAGCGCGGAGCCGGCGGCCAGCCCCAGCAGGCCGAGCACGCGTGCGGCGCCGCCGACCCGTCCGAGCAGGGCGTCGGGCACGAGCCGCTGCCGCAGGGAGAGTGCGCAGATGCTCCAGACGACCGCGTGCAGGATGTACAGCGCCAAGAGCACGCCGGCGACGATCGGATCCGTTGTGACGGCGAGACCGCCGAGGGTCAGCGCACCCAGCAGCAGGCTGGCCACGATCGTCCACCGGTATCCCAGCCACGTGCGCAGCCGGGGCGCGAGGAACGAGCCGAACAGCCCACCGAGGGCGGAGAAGGCGAGCCGCAGTCCGTACCCGGTGGCGTTCAGCCCCAGCCGCTCCTCGGCGAACAGGACGAGGATCGAGAAGGGCAGCATGTAGCCGACGCCGGGCGCAGCGCATCCGCGACCAGCGCGGCCAGGAGTTCGCGGGCCGCTTCCCGGTTGCGGGCCCTGGGCACGATGGTGGGATGCCGCGATCGTCAGCGCTCCCCCGACCAGGCAACCGCACAGGCGCTGAAGGATCCGCTCGCGCTGATGCGGTGTCAGCGACGCGGAGCCGGCGGCATCCCACACGAGCTCCACGCGCGAGCCCGTCGTGTTCACGCCTGCCCGCCGAGGCCGGATTAACGCGAGAAACGCCAGGTCAACTCCGACTCGCGATCGTGAGCCCGGGCGTGACGCGCAGTCCGGGACCATGGACGGCGGGCATGGGTGCATTCTGGCGGCTCTGAACAGATCGTGCTCCGGGACGGCCCACGCCGGGCGCTCGTGTCTGCTGCTCGGTCGCATGTCGCCGGCGACTCAGACCAGGCGCCTCGGCATCAACTCCGAACTGAGCCCCAGGGGAGAGCTCACTTCGACGTTGGCTGAGCTGCGCACCGCGAGCGGCCGCCCGAGATGAAGCGCCTGTCACGCCCATCAAGACACCGTCGGCTAGTCGACGTTCACCGGAGAGCGGCCAGGGCGGCACTTCATGCCCCGCCGGTCGTGCCCAGTCGCTGACCCGAGGCGAGCCGCGAGGCACTCACCGACGGCACCCCTCAGACTATGGCGATGACGGGCTCGCCAGTGACCGCGAGCGGAGTCCTGAGATCGGCGCGCAACGCGCTGAACACCCGAAGGTCGTCGCCGGTGCGCCACTTTTCCCTGTCGCCGTAGTCATCTGCGTGCGGAATCAGGAACGACTGAGACACCCCCGCATATCGCAGTGTGAGCCGTATCGTGTCGGGCTGGGGCCCGACCAAAGTCATGTCGTCTGCTCGAAGCAATTCCAGCTGGGACCTCGGGACAACGACTACCGACACCGAGGCAACGGCCACCTGGCCACTGTCCTTCTGGACATCGACGCTCACGAACTGAGTCATGGTCAGCGCTCGCAGATAGAGAGTGTCTGAGTTGAGCGCGTTCCACGGGACGAAAGTGCCCGATTCGCTCGCCGCCTGTTCGGGCACGGGGCCGTAACTGGCCTCCAGATACAGCGGGTCGTCGAGCTCGTCGCCTACCCATAGTTCCAGCTGCGTCGCGAGCTGGCGCAACCAATCCGGGTCTCCCTCATACTGCGGTGCGATCTCGTCCCACTTCTCCGCAAGCCAGTCGGCACGAGCAGCCTGCCGGCTGCGAAGCGTCTTCACATCTCCCGCGCTCTCGGTCATCGGTGGATCCGTTCTCAGATCGGCGCGACAGTGCCGGTGACAGCGCGCTCGGCCGGCGTCGGCTCGTTGACATAGCGGCGCGGAGGGAACCATGACACCTCGAGCAACCTGCCTTCCGCCTTCGGTGGTCCGAGCGTGAACTTCGAAGTGCCGCCCTTGATACCCCGGTGCCGGAGCGCCTCGTCCGTCAGTACGCGGGCGAGCGAGCGCACAACCGGGTCGGGAAGGTTGCGCCCGCGAAGGATCTCGAGAGGGTCCTCTATGGTCGCGAGACCCCAGAAGGGGTTCTCAACGGGCTCGCCGAACAGGGCGCCGCGCAGGGCCTTCTCGAACACATCGTCCGCGCTCATGCCGTTGATGGACATCGGAGTCGGGTGCTGCTGCTGACCGGCCCTCTTCATCGTGATCTCGAGAGTCTGACTGCCTGCGGACGTCGATTCGGTCGACACGTCCGTCACCCGCACCTCGGCGGAATCGTGAGCGCCGGCATATCCGAGGCCACCGCGTGCGCCTGGAAAGCCCTTGACAAGTTCTGCGACCCGACCGCTGCGGATGGTAGCTCGTACGCCGATCGTGTCGCCTGAGGTGTGGGTGGAGTTCGCTCGGAATGCCGTATCTCCCAGGACCATCCACGGCGTGAGGGACTCTGTCGCCATGACCCTCAACCGCTCCTGGACGCGCTGACCGAGCTGGGCAGCATCTGCGTATGGAGCCGTGGTGTACCGCGCACGGAGCCCACCGACGAAGTCCTGCTGCGGGCCATCGGCCCCGCCGAACGGATCCCGCACGAACAGCGCCATCCGCATGTTCGCGATGTCTGCGTTCCGGTACTCGTCGTGGGTTGCCGAGTAGCCGTTACCCAGCGGCTGGCCGTAACGGGGGCCGTAGATGCCGAGGTAGATGGTGGATCCGGCGAGACCGTCGAGGTACGCGCGGTCGGCCGGCACCTCCTGTCCGCCAAGGTCATGCTCGAACATCACCGGACGGGCACCAAAGGATGTGACCGCCGCACGAACCGCAACGCGCTCATCTCGCATGTCGCCAATGAGGCTGGATACGAAGACCGACTGTTGAGCCGCCCACAGACGGACATCCGCCTCATCGGGGGGAACTTGACTCGATGCGAGGTCCACGGTGAGGTCAGTCCTGAGAGCCATATCTGTACTTCACCACAAGTTGCCGACGTACGCTCTAATCTTCTGGATGGACAGCGCCGGCGCAGTGTGGTTCCGCTCGACAACTAGCACGATCGAAAGAACAAAGCCGATTGCCCGGCCACGTCCGTGGGACTGCTGCACGGATAGGTGACAGTTCCTAGTCACGCCGCCAGAGCGACGGCCGTGTTCATGATGGTCTCGAACTCGATAGGCGTTAAACGGCCCAGGCGGCGCTGGCGTCGGCGCCGATGGTAGGTCCGCTCGATCCAGGTCACCATTGCGATGCGCAGCTGCTCACGGGTGGTCCAGGAGCGGCGGTCGAGGACGTTCTTCTGGAGGAGCGCAAATAACGATTCCATGGCGGCGTTGTCCCCGCTCGAGCCGACTCGACCCATGGACCCGACCATGCGGTGACGGGCCAGAGCACGCAGGAATTTGCGGCTCGAAACTGAGGTCCTCGATCCGAATGCACCACACAGCTGGCGATGTCGCCGCGCACCGCGACGGCGTTCTCCAACGCCTGCACGGCCAGTCGCGACTTCATCCGGGAGTCGATCGAGTAGCCGACGATCCGGCCGGAGAACACGTCTTTGATCGCGCAGAGGTACAGCTTGCCCTCGGCGGTCTTGTGCTCCGTGATGTCAGTGAGCCAGAGCTGGTTCGGCGCCTCGGCAGCGAACACGTGCCTGACCCTGTCGTTCGCATCGACCGCGGCGCAGCGGTCGTCATGGACGGGCGGCCGGGCCTGCGGGCCTTGCCGCGCTTGGGTTTCCCGAACGGGACTGAACCAGCCGTTGGCCGACGCGATCCGCCACGCGGTCCGATCAGCCATCACCTCGCCGCACCCCGGGCCTCGTCGGCGAGCAGCCGATGCCCGAACTCCGGGTCGTCCTTGTGAGCGTCGAAAAGCGCATTCGCGCGATGGGCCGAGAGAGCTTGAGCACCCGGCACGTCACCGTCACAGGAATCCCTGCGTCGGCGAGCTCCGTCACGAGCGGGTAGAACCTTTTCCCGGCAGATTCGCCTGCGACAGATACGCCGCCGCGCGCCGGAGGACGTCGTTCTCCTGCTCCAGAAGCCGGATCCGCTTCCGCGCCTCCTGCAACGCGGCGCCCTCCGTCCGGGACTGGCCGGGCTTGGCGCCCTCGTCGATATCTGCGCGACGCATCCACTTCTGCAGCGTCATCGGGTGGACACCGAAGTCTTTGGCGATCTGCTCGATCGTCACTCCGGGCTCCCGGTTCCTCGCGACGCGCACGACGTCGTCACGGAACTCACCCGGGTAGGGCTTGCGCACAGCAACATCCTTCCAGGCCACCCTCCAGGGCAAGCCAGATCAGATGTCACCTATCCGTGCAGCAGTCCCAGTGGAAACCGGGTCACGCTCCAACCCCCAGCTTCAGTGGCCCGGCTACAGGCGAGGCGGTTCCGCGTACCGGCTTTCACATCGCGGGATACGTGCGCCCGGGAGACACACCGCGAAAACGTTCGCTTAGTATGCTAACGCGGCGCACCCCTTTGGCCCGAGCTAGGCAGCAGTCGGACCGGATTCACCCAACTCCCCGGTGCACCGCGCCAGTTGATCCCGGAGATCATACTGCACCCCACCGCCGCGTTCCGGCTCCTTACGCTGCCGTACGGTCCACTTCAGCAGCCGCTTGCTCGATCGACTGCCTGAGCATCGCCATCCACTGGGATCGTTCGAGAGCAAGACCCGCACTGGAACGCAACTGTGCGCAGATGACATCTGCGCTCGTAGCCGCAGCCGGCAACGACCCAAACCGGGCTCGCAGCCCAAACCCGGCGAACGCCGCGATGTCCTTCCCGCGCGGACCACGCCCGTCGAGCGGGCTCCCCACCACCACCGCGACCACGTCGGTCGTTGATGCCTCTGTGTCGCTGCCCTGAACGAGCGCCGCCGCAAATCGCCTTATATCCAGCTCGAGCGTGCGTTTGTCCGCTTTCGCAGTCACGTCAAGCGCGTCGAAACGTAGTCCCCAGGAGTTGCGCGCGTTTGCCGCGCGAATCTCTGCGACCGAATGTGCAGCGCGTTGGACCAGCTCACATGCCGCATCGACGCCGCCGAGAGCTTCGAGCTTGGCGGACGAGCCTTGATGCTCTAGCACGGTGCGTAGGACGCCCAGCGACGCCAACATCGCTTCTAGATCGCGACCGTCGTAGGTGATTACGATGCCCTCTTCCTCGAGTGGACATGATTCGTCGAAGTCCGCATCGACAACCGCCCTCACACCCTCCAGACCCCACTCAACGAGCCTCTCGACCGCCCGAAGGGCGTTGGGCTTCCCATCGGCGGGGAACAGGGTCCCTCCGGGAACATGAGACGCGAGAACTAACAGATCATCCGGTCCCTCGACGATGACCAGCACGCCTTTATCGACCTGACGGTGCTGACGAAGACGGTCCTCCAGCCGATCTAGATCGCGAAGCGAACTACTCATCGAAGTCCTCATCAGTCAAGGAATCTACATCGGCGTCATCCAGACGAGCATCTGTACTGAGCACTAGCTCCTCGGTCAGGTCCCACCGCCCATTGACGATGCCTGCCGAGTGCGTTGCTATTACGATCTGCAGATTACTCACTTCCGCAACCCGTGTGATGTCCGTGAGGAAAGCATGCTTCCATGCTGCATGAAGCGAAATCTCGGGCTCATCCACCAGAACAAGCGACCCAGGCTTAGCTGCGAACAGTAACAAAGTGAACAGCGCAACGAGGTGTTGCTCTCCCGAGGAAAGCCTGGAGACCGGCAACCGCAGACCTGAAACGTTGTGAAACTCCAAAGCCCCTCGGGCAGAGATTGATGTCCGCTTCCCGGACGGTGCAAGCTTGCTGTCAAGGATGTCGCGCAGCGTTTGCAGTTTCTCATTGACGGGCAGAAGAGGCTCGAGTCGCCGATCCCAGTCATCAAGGAAAACGCTGAGAATACGACGCACGGTAGGAGAGGTCCTCTCCGGGAAGGGAATTGGAGCTTCTCCCACCGCAAGACCGTTGCGAGCGAGCGCCTCGTAGCGTTCGACCGTGTCGTCATACCGCTTGTGGAGCTCGGCTTCCTTGATCGTACGGTCCGCCGCTTCGAGTGCGCGCTGCGCAAAACTAAGATCCGCGCTCTGCGTAGCTTGGACCGATGCGCGGCGCGCCTCGGTGATCTCCCCGCTTAGCTTTTCCGTATACCCACGAATCCGTGATGCCGCGGCAGCGCCCGACCGGCCCCGAGGAGAACCCCAATCCCCCAGCATGCGTGAGTCGTCTGCTCGCGCGTCCAGTCTCCAAGTATCGATAAAGACGGGGCGAGGGTGGCCACACAGCTGCTCAATCTGAGGAGCCTCTTTCAGCCGGCCCGCTAACGCGTCGGCTTCAACCCCGTATCTGCGTTTGAGGTCATGGGCGCCAAGTTGCATACCCGTACGCTCGTTGACCCAGCGCCCGGGTCCCACCTTGGCGATGCCTGGGGGGAGAACCTGCGGAGTGTCTAGGTCCTCCATAGCGATCGAGAGACCCGCGCCAGCCTGTTCTCCGTAAAGAAGCGCGCGCATGCTCACCCGTGGCCCGCGGTCCTCCACGCGACGGGTCGCCGTCAGGCAGTACCCGTCACTGAACTCGATCGAGAGCTCGTCATACACGGTTTCGAGGAGCGTCTGCGCGTCAAGCGATAGCGCGGCCGCCGTAAGGCGCAGAATGTGCGTTTTTCCGGCCCGGTTCGGCGCGAGAAGAATCGTGGGTTCCGCACTGCGGAACTCCACAGAGTGTCTAGCATGGCCGAATAGTCCAACGACCTCTACACGCGTTACCCGTCTCACGCGGCGCCCCCGACCCTGCGTCATTGAATGATGGCTGTTGACTCATTCTTACAACATCCTGGGGCTTTGAGCACTAGTTTGGTGGTGACTTTGCCGGGCACAGCCACCGATTTTGGCTGCACATCCTCGCGCGGGTGGATCGACCGGGAACACCGAAGGATTGATTCGACAATTCGGTCCGAGTCGCCGAGTCACTGAGGCATACGCATAGGCGCCCGCGCAGGCGACCATTGCGGGCCTACGCGTGCGGCACCTAGCGAGAACGCTCAAAGAACCCCATCGAGCAACTGCCCGCGTCTCACGAACTGCTCGCACAGTTTTGGAACCGCTGGAAACGAGCTCGCCAGGCCCCTGGCCGAGTCCAGCGGCGACGACCAACCGGTTCTATGCCCAAGACTGTAGGGCGGGCATCGGGGGTCTCCAGCAGCCCCACTTCCGCTGGAGGACTACCACGGCATCAATGCCAAGATTCGCGACCGGCGAAGGGATCACCGCCCAGCTCCAGCCGAAGACGCGACGAAGCGTCATTAAAGACGCAACCAGGTTTCAGTTTGCTTCGACTGCGACCACCGTGTCGTACAGGCCATATCTCCGGACTCCCTTGTGGGACTCGATGCCGGTATACGAAAGCGACGCATCTTCGTAGCGCCGGAAGGCGAAGACGGCCTGGTTCATGTGCCCCGCGTTGAATACGCCGAGCGAGACCAGCAGGTTGAAATCCTCGACGGTGAGGCCTGTAACGGCTTTGAACAACTCTGGCTCGATCTTCGTGATCACGTCGTACAGCGTGTTCTCCCGATAGTCGGTGAGGTACATGAAGGCCGGGATGCGCGTCGCGAACTTGATCAGCTTCTCCTGGATCTGCTTTCGCTTAGACTTGTACTCCTTCTCCTCCGCGCTGAGTTCCTTCTTCTCGCCGGGGGTGATGTCGTCACCCCGCTCGGCCTTCGTCTTCTTCACCGCCTCACTCTTGTTGATAACGGTCTCGAATACGTTCGAGCCGAGGGCGCGGAAGCCCTCGATGTTCATCACTGCATCCATCGCGGCCTGCGAACCTAGGATCTTCCGCAACGTCGCGTTGTCGACGTTCACAAGGATCGCTGACTCCCACTTGCGCGCAAGCAACGTCGCCGAGGTGCCCGCCATGGCGATGTCCAGGATGCCCCCGGCATCCACCTGCGTCATGTTCGACCCGTCGTAGGCGAGCACAGGCAGAAACTTCACAAGCTCCTCGACCGCCTTCTCGGGATTGCGCTCCTCTGGTGCGAGTCCGACACCATACTCGCTCATCTGCCGAAGCGCGCGCGTGGGCGCAAAGTCGAATACGAAGCAAACGGGTTTAAGGATGTCGAGGCGCGACGGGTCATCGCCGTCGGGGTTCCGGATCGTCCACGGGGACTGCACCCGGAACGCTGCTTGAAAGTAGGTCTCGGGAGCCTGGAGATTCCGGAGCATGAGGATCGACGACCACTGCGGGACCGTCACCCCGGTCGTGAGCTTGCCGACCGTGAGAGTGATCGTCTTGGTGTCGAAACCGCTGCCTATGGCCTGACGCACAGGCGGCAACGCGTCCAGACCCACGCCGACGCCTGGAGCCGAGACGTTCACGACCTGGTAGTCATGCCAAAACGCGTTCTGTGGTTCGGCGAGCAGGTTAGCCATGGCGGCGCAGGATGCCGTGCGGGGCAACATCCAGATGGAGTGCTGTAAGTAAGGCAGAAGCCGCGCATCGGAGTATGGGAACGGCGGGCGCGTGCCCGCCTTTAGATAATCGACCTGCGTGGGCGCGTAGCTGCCGCGGATGATCTCGAGCCACTTCTGCACGTCGTCTTTGTGCACGAACTCGGCATCGGTGCCGGTTCCCTTAGCCTCGAAGAACGCGTTGAGGTCGAACTCGTCGAACTCGCCCTGACTAGCGATCGCGAGGATTTCCTCGGGCATCTGATAGGTCAGTAGCCTCATCTCGGGCAACGATGCGTAAGGACTGAGCTGATCCGGGTACTGTTCGGCGAAAGCCGCCTTGGCGCGCTGCTCGTCGGTGTACGTCCAGTTGAAGATCTGCTCCTCGATGAATCTCCCCTCCTTCAGCACTTTGAACGGCGTTCCTGAGAGGTACAGATAGGAGCGGGCTTTGATCGGCACGAAGGCGTCTTCATCCAGTCCCGTCTCTTCGAGGTTCTCCGCGAAGGTCTCGAGGTCTTTGCTGAACTCGTTCTCGGTCGCCTTCTTCTGCGCCTTGTCGTCTTCGCCTTCGAAGAGCTCCTTGGCGGCATCACGCCACGCGCCGAAGTGGTACTCGTCGAACACGACCAGGTCCCAGGTGAGTTCGGTCAGCCATGCGTGCTTGGCCTTGAAGTTGCCGGCCGCGTCGCGCCCCATGAGGTCTTGGAACGACCCGAAGAACACGAGTGGACGCTCCGGATCGACAGCCGCCGGGTCCCCGCCTGTCTTACGCGACAGGTACTGCCAGCCGTCGAAATCGACATGCGTCTTCAGATCGGTGTCCCACGCATCTTCGACCGCTGGCTTGAACGTCATCACGAGGATCCGCTTCGCACCCATCTGTCGTGCAAGCTGGTAGGTCGCGAAGGTCTTGCCGAAGCGCATCTTCGCGTTCCAGAGGAACTCGGGCACCGCGTCGGCGTCGTCTGCCCAGATGCTCGCGAAGTAATCGAGCGTTTTCTCGACGGCGGATGCCTGTTCCCTCCGCATACAGAAGGTCGCGTGATGCGTCCCCTCGTAGCGTTTGCCTGCGCGGAGTTCTGCGATTGCCGTGCGGACGTCGTCAGCGGTGCACCTAACCCACTCCCTGCTCGATTCAAAGACCACGTTCTCGAAGTTCTTCTCGACAAGGCGCCGTCGGACATCCGCGTCAGTGATGAGGCTGCCGTCGGGCCGCGCTGCAGGTTCGTCGACCTCTAGCGTGTAGTCGACGCGCGCCTGCCCCTGCGACTGCTTGATGCGAGCGTTAACGTCTTGGCTGGTCTGACCGATCTTCAGGCAGCCGCGCCACCGTCGCGCAACCTCGTTGGAGGACCACGCATACAGTCGAGGGCGGCGCTCGGGCTTCGCTGGGAGAAGCGAGCCTGCGGACCTAGTCATCGGTCGCCCCGTTGGCCACAACCATCGGTTTAATCTGCGTCTCGATAAACGTGATCTCTTCGTCAGTCAGCCCATACTTCACGTACAGTTCCTCGTCAGTCCAGTCCCTGGTTAGCAAGCGCGGCACCCAGGTGAATGTCCCCCGGCCCGTGTGCTGAGTAATCTTGCGGAGCGAAACTAGAAAGCGGAAGAACCGAGTCGCGTAGTAGTCCCTCATCCGCAGAGCCTCAGCCTCGGTCGCAAACGGCCCAATAGCCAGGTACGTCCCGGTGCAGACTTCCCCTGGCCCCGCGACGATGGGGCGGCCGACAATTTGGTGCGGCACCCCATCGCCTCCGTTGAACCCCTCCGGCGCAAAAACCTTCCACGCGTCGATCAACGTCGCGCCGCGCGTGACCTGCGACGGCGCGATGTAGCCGACTAGCCGCTTGCCCGGACGCACATAGTGGAGCACCAGATCACCGGGCCGCTTGTCGTGATGGAAATCCTTGAAGTCCGAATTGAAGGCGAACGGGCGCCAGGCGCTGACCAGGCTCGAAATCGACTCCTCTTTGAACGCAAGTACCTTGTGGAGGATCGCGACTGCAATCGAGTCGCGCACAAAGACGTCAAACTCATCCAGTACCCGTGGCGTCGGGCCAGCGACCTCTGCTCCGCGGACCTGCGTCACCATGGTTGGACCGTGGTAATTCTGGCTCCAGAGGAAGTAGCACACGCCCCCCTTAATCTCAGTGCCAACAAAAGCATCCGACGCGAGGGGGAAATCCACCAAAGCCGCGATCCGGTGGTCCCGAAGCATCTCTGCACGAAACTCGTCAAGTCCCCGCCCTCCCGCCATCCAGCGGCTGGGCATGATCATGCTCAGCAACCGTGGCTCGAGCTTTTTCGCTTGCTCCACGAAGCGGTGGTAAATCGGCATCGCGCTCGCACCTGCGCCGCCGTCGCTCAGCTGATAAGGGGGGTTTCCAATGATGACGTCGAACTGCACGTCGGCTCCAAACATTTGTCGCAACCTAGACGAAAGGTCGACAGCGTGGGTGAATGCGTAAGCGTGAGTCTCGAGCTCCTCTGAGCGCTCGTAGCTCGCCCGGTTGGCGGGGCAGTACGCACAGCGATCGCCCGCCCATGTGTGTTCAGTCCGTTCGAACCAGATGTTGCCCCATTCGCGTTCGAAGCTCCTCGCGATGGAGTGCTTGCCAGTGGCATCCTTCGAGCAGTAGACGCTCCGGCGTGCGAGCAGGGCGGTGAGTTTCGTGATACCGATGCCGTAGACCTGCTTAGTCAGAATGTGGTCCACGCGCTCCTGCAGGTCGGGAATCTTCGCCGCGAGCCCCTCAGCCAGGCGCGACGTAATCTCGCGCAAGAAGACGCCCGACTTCGTGAACGGGTCGAGGAACGTGACGTCGGGGTTCTGCCAGATCGAGGCTCCATCGTGGCTCTCGGCCCAAGCGTTCGCCACGCTGTCGAGCATCTGCTTCGCGAGCTCCGGCGGCGTGAAGACCTCGTCGTTCGACAGGTTCGCGATGCAGGTAAGCACGTCGGGGTTGTGTCCACGCAAGGCGAAGCTCGCTTTGCTCTCGAGCACGGGGGCGCTCATGCTGCCGCCCCGGCGACGTCGTCGGCTTCGTCGTCACCTTCCCCGTCACCGTCACCAAAGCTCGCGAGGTAGTCCGCCCGCACATCCGTCAATCGCCGGCCGGTGCCAGCTATGCCCCAGAACCACCAACCATTGACGGCGCCTTTGCCCGAGTAGGCGGCTCCGGCGGCAGCCGAGGGAGTGTCGTACGCCGTGTCGCCGATATAGAGGCGGCCGTCCTGCGACACAATCGCGGTCGCTCCTGACACCGCCTGCTGCCGGGGGACCAGCTCAGTGCCGGTGGCCAGCCAGCCGGCGTCGACAAGCTGCGCAACGTCGACGCTCGCCCGCGTGACGGGAGGTGGCGGTGGTACCTCCATTCCGATGTGGCCGGGCGGCGCCGGCCAGACGGTAAGGATCTGGTCGATCATCTGCTTCGTACGCGCAGCGATCGCCCGCTCATCCCACGGCCGGTCCCCCGCGAGAGCCAGCGCCTGCTTGGTGATGAGCACGTCGTCCGACGCGAGGAAGTGCGCCCGCTTCTGCTCCCACGAACCGTTTGAGATCCGGCTGTTGAGTGCCTGCGTGACGATGGTCAGGTTGCCCAGCTGATGTACGCGCCGATCTCGCTCGCGCTCTTCGTCCTCACTTAGGTCAGCTGCCCAGTGCGCTCGCCATTTCTGCGGCATGAGGTGCTCGATTGTGGCCTTGCCACGCACGATCGGTCCCATGGCGAGCGGATTAGCCCCCGGGTATCCGCGCTTGGCGTCTTCGATGGCCTCGAGCACCATGCGGACGCGACCGCGACGGTACTGTCCGTAGACGTTGGCCTCGGTGAGCGCTGCACGAACTTCGTCATCGCCCGGCCAATAGCCGAGGACCGTGTGATTGGCGACTAGGAAATCTTCGACGCCGCTTGTCAATTCGTCCTTCGGCCGGCGGCTTAGAACCCGGAGCATGTCGACGAGAAACCTGTTGGAACCCTGCGAAGGGGCCTTGACGAGCGCACGACGCACGAACCAGCTCTCCAGAAGGCTCAGGATGCGCGTCCGATCGGCGTCCGGCACGCCCGCTTGCTCAGGCTCATCCAGCCAAATCAAGAGTGGGCGGCTGATCTCAGAGTCCAGCGTTCCAACGCGGTAGCTAAATAGCTGCGCGCGGCTCAGCGGACCATTCGGGTTCTCAGATCCCTCAATGATCGTCCGGTATCGGTCGGCCGCCGCCTTGATCTGCGGCAAAAGCGCTGAAACATCCTTTTCCACGGTGTTGACGTAGTGCTTGAACTGGGTGAACACTTCGCGGATAGGGAAGTCCGTCAGTGTGCGCGCCACGAGCCACTGCCAGAGGAAGAGAGAGGCCCGTGGATTCTTGATGCGGCCGGATGTCACCTCGGTCTCCCACCAGGGAGTCTCGAAGTCGGCCCAGTAGGTGAGGTAGTCCTGCTCGGCATTCGTCGCATCGATCTGTTGGAAGATGTAATTCTTGATCAGATCCGCGGCCGAGAGCGGCGTTCCGCGTGCGTTCAGCGTCTCGAAAATCGCTTGTGCGTCCTCGTTCGCGTCCAAACGGATACTCGCGATCTCAAGCCGCTCGGTGATCGCCCCGACGAGAAGAGACGCTCTCTGCTCGGCGTCGTCTTCACCGAGCCACGTGTCAATCGCGTCGGAGAAGTAGAGGTGCGCGTCGCGCAAGCGAGAGGCTGGTAGGGAGGCGTATGTGATCGGGGGTGGCGCTGACATGACTGCCGCGAACGACGCACGATCCCGGTTGGTCGGCCACAGCTTGAAACGGTCTTCGCCCGCTTTGCGGAAGCTCTTGGGGTTTTCCACGAGAGGGAGGACCTGATCGGCGTAATCCCCAAGCCCGCGCCTTTCGAGCTGCGCATGCAAGGCGTCGAGGAGAAGCTGCAGTGTCGTCAGCCGCTGTTGACCGTC
Source organism: Microbacterium sp. zg.Y909 (assembly GCF_024626565.1). Classification (NCBI taxonomy): domain Bacteria; kingdom Bacillati; phylum Actinomycetota; class Actinomycetes; order Micrococcales; family Microbacteriaceae; genus Microbacterium; species Microbacterium sp. zg.Y909. The sequence continues at coordinate 12,311 of NZ_JANJFJ010000010.1, read as the reverse complement.
GATGACGTTCCACGTCGGTAGCGCACCAAGGCGGGCAGGAACCTGCTGGATGACGATCGCCCCGAGAAAGTGCGTCGCGTCCTGGTTGTGCCCCTCGATGACATCAATGAGACGCACGAGGTCTTCCCACAGTGGTTCCCACTGCTCTCGCTGCGACCAGACATAAGGCCGCTGGAACAGTGGGACCGTCAGCCGTGTGGGGTTATAGAACACGTCCTGGGGTTTGACGACCTCAGTCTTCACTCGGCGATCTCCTCTGCGAGCTGCGCGATGGTTATTGCTGGGTAAGTGCGTATCGGGGTGAAAATCTCGTGTTCTTCGAAGGCGTCGAAGAGCGTGCCAGATGCCGCGGACCGCTGAGTAAGCGCATCGAAACGAAAGTCACGACGCTGGTACTTGCCGCGTCCGAGGTAGCCCCATTCGGGGAAGACGATGGGGGCACCGGTGCTATCCGTCATCGCAAGCGCGTCACCTTGCACGATGTTCGCGGCTGCGACCACACGAGCGGCTCGGACCAGCGGATCCTCGGCTGTGAGCTTCAGCACGCTGGCAAGGGTCTCAGCGAGGTTGTTTCGACACTCGGCCGCGTTGTCGGGAAGCAACTCGATGCCGTAGATGCACATGATGCCAAACAAGGCGTAGTGGCGTCGCTCGAAGTCGCTCTTGCCATATCGCGCATGTACGACTGCAAGCTTGCGCTCGAGGACTGGTATGAGGAAGTTACCCGAGCCGCAGGCTGGCTCGAGGAACCGCGAGTCGATCCGCTCGGTCTCATCTTTGACCAGGTCAAGCATGTCCTCGACGAGCCAGCCTGGCGTGAACACCTCGCCGTGATCAGCCACTCGCTGACGCGACTTCACAAGCGGCTTATCACGCGACAACCTGTCCTCCAAATGCTTGCTTCGATCCTAACTCTCGGGTCTGACGCCCCCGCGCTCGTGGGAGCTGATCTTCGGGCCTCGGCTACGGCAACGTCGAACCTGCTAGCCGAGACCCCCGCAGCGCCTGCGGGACATCACAGAGTGCCCCTGGAGGGACTCGAACCCCCAACCGTTTGCTTAGGACGCAACTGCTCTTCCATTGAGCTACAGAGGCTGGCTGATCGATTCTAGCCGCGACCGGCCGGCATCCCCGGCCCGCCCCGAGCCGCGAGAGCCGAACCTCCGTATCCGGTGGGAGTCGGGTGCGAAGGTGCGTCGCGGGTTGCATCTGCGGTCCTTTCTCGGAATCGTGGCCGTCTTCGTCGCAATCCACGGAAGGGAGCATCATGCTCACACTCACCGAGAACGCCACCAGCGCCGTCAAGACGCTCACATCGCAGATCCCGACGGAAGAGGGCGGACTGCGCATCCGCGGTGCGGACCAGGCCGAGGCCGGCTTCGAGCTCGCCCTCGTGTCATCGCCCGAGCCCGAGGATGCCGTCATCGAGACCGACGGCGCCCGCGTCTTCGTCGAGCAGGCGGCCGCGCTGCCGCTGGACGACCGGGTGCTCGACGCCCAGATCGGCGAGGACGGATCGCTGAGCTTCGCCCTCGGCGTGCGCGCCTGACGCGCACCACGAGACACGACAGGCCCCGGGTTGCGACCCGGGGCCTGTCGTCGTGCCGGGCGGCGGCATGCGCCAGCGCCAGAACCTCGTCACCGGAAGTCCCGCGAGCGGTGCATCACCCCCACCCGCAGATCCTCGAAGGCATCCGCCACCAGGTTCGTCACGCCCTCCGGCGAGCGCTCCAGCAGCCCCCGCGCGATGAGGGCGGGCGCATCGCGCAGCACCCGCCGATAGCGGTTCCACACCCCCACCGAGCACACGATGTTCACCAGGCCGTGCTCGTCCTCGAGATTGAGGAACGTGACCCCGGATGCCGTCGCCGGCCGCTGCCGGTGCGTCACCAGCCCGGCGACTTCCACCCGGCGGCCGGTCTCATGCTCGCGCAGGTCGCCGGAGGTCAGCACCCCGCGGGCGTCGAGCTTCGCCCGGTAGTGGGCAAGCGGATGGTCGTCGGTGGAGATGCCGGTGGCCCACAGGTCCGCGGCGAGCACCTCGTAGCTGGTGGGGTCGGAGAACAGCGGCGGCTGCACGGCCACGAGGGTGCCGGGGAGGAACTCGGCCCGGTCCTGCGCGGCGGAGCCGGCGAGCCAGATCGCCTCGCGGCGACTGAGCCCGAAGCATCCGAACACCCCCGCTGTCGCCAGCGCCTCGAGCTGCGCGGCGGTCGCCCCGGTGCGCCGCACCAGGTCGCGCAGGTCACGGTACTCCCCCGACGCCTCGCGCTCGGCGACGATGCGCTGGGCGAGCGGCTGGCCGATGCCTTTGACCGCTGCGAGGCCGAGGCGTACGGCGAAGGCACCGTCGCGGCGGTGAGCGGCGGATTCGTCGGGGGCGGTGGGATAGAAGACGGGCACCGGGGGTTGCTTGCGGTCGGTGCAGGCATCCCGCCCCGTCGGGCGGCGTTTCGTCTCGCTTCGCTCGCTCAACGACCGGTCGGTGGGCTCTAGGGTCGCCTCCACGCCGGAGCGGTGCAGGTCGGGGCGGAGGACCTCGACGCCATGGCGGCGGGCGTCGGCGGTGAGGGTCGCGGGTGAGTAGAACCCCATCGGCTGCGCCCGCAGCAGCCCGGCGAGGAACGCCGCCGGGTAGTGCAGCTTCAGCCACGAGCTGGCATACACCAGCAGCGCGAACGACAGCGAATGGCTCTCGGCGAACCCGAAGTTCGCGAACGCCTGGATCTTCGCGTAGATGTCATCGGCGAGGTCCCCGGTGATGCCGTTCTCGGCCATGCCGGCGTAGAGCTTCTTCTTCAGCGAATCGATCCGCTCGATGCCGCGCTTGGAGCCCATCGCGCGGCGCAGCACATCGGCATCCGCTCCGCTGAGTCCCCCGACGGCCATGCCCATCTGCATGAGCTGCTCCTGGAAGACGGGAATGCCGAGGGTCCGCTCCAGCACCGGCTTGAGCTTGGGGTGCGGGTAGGTCACGGGCTCGTGCCCGAGCTTGCGCCGCACGTACGGGTGCACCGCCCCGCCCTGGATGGGACCGGGCCGGATCAGCGCGATCTCGATCACGAGGTCGTAGAACCGCCGCGGCTGCAGGCGGGGCAACAGGCCCATCTGCGCGCGGGATTCCACCTGGAACACCCCGATCGAATCGGCCCGGCACAGCATGTCGTAGACGCCCTGCTCCTCTTTGGGCAGGGTCGACAGCTCCCACCGCTCCCCCGTGGCATCCGCGATGAGATCGAAGCTGTACTGCAGGGCGGCGAGGATGCCGAGCCCCAGCAGGTCGAACTTCACCAGCCCCATCCACGCCGCGTCGTCCTTGTCCCACTGGATGACCGTGCGGTTCTCCATGCGCGCGTGCTCGATCGGCACCACTTCGCCCACGGGCCGGTCGGTCAGCACCATGCCGCCCGAGTGGATGCCGAGATGGCGCGGGGCCTTCAGCAGCTCGGTCGCATACTGCAGCACCCGGTCGGGGATGTCGTGCATCTCGGCGGCGGCATCGGCTTCGGGCAGCGGCCCCCAGTGCTCCACCTGCTTCGACCAGGCATCCTGCTGCCCCGGCGAGTGCCCGAGCGCCTTCGCCATGTCGCGCACGGCGTTCTTCGGCCGGTACTGGATGACGTTGGCCACCTGCGCCGCCCGCTCGCGCCCATAGGTCGCGTAGACCCACTGGATGATCTCCTCGCGCCGGTCGCTGTCGAAGTCGACGTCGATGTCGGGCTCCTCATCGCGCAGCGCCGAGAGGAACCGCTCGAACGGCAGGTCGTAGGCGATGGAATCCACCGCCGTGATGTCCAGCAGATAGCAGACGGCGCTGTTGGCGGCGGAGCCTCTCCCTTGGCAGAGGATGCCGCGGCGGCGCGCCTCTTGCACGATGCCATGGACGATGAGGAAGTACCCCGGGAAGTCCTTCTGCTCGATGACCCCGAGCTCCTTCTCGATGCGCGCCCGGTCGGCGTCGGTCGCGTCGGGGTACTTGCGGGGCACCGACTGCCACACCAGGTGCCGCAGCCACGTCATGGTGGTGTGCCCCTCGGGGACGGGCAGCTTCGGCAGCGCGGGCTTGGCCCGCCGCAGCGGAAAGGCCAGCTCGTCGGCCAGCTCGACGGTGCGGGCGATGGCGCCGGGGTAGCGGGCGAAGCGCTGCGCCATCTCGCGACCCGAGCGCAGGTGCGCGCCGGCGCCCGCGGGGAGCCACCCGTCGAGCTCGTCGAGGCTGCGGTTGGCGCGGACGGCCGCGACGGCGGCGGCGAGGTCGGCCCGCTCGGGGGCGGCATAGTGCACGTTGTTGCTGGCCAGCACCGGCAGGCCGCGCTCGGCGGCGAGGGATGCCAGTACGTCGTTGTCGCGGGAGTCGAGCGGGCTGCCGTGGTCGATGAGCTCGACATTGACGGCATCGGGGCCGAAGACGTCGACGAGCAGGTCGAGTTCGCGGGCGGCGCCGGCGGGTCCGTCGGCGGCGAGCGCGGCGCGGACGGCGCCCTTGCGGCATCCGGTCAGCACCGCCCAGTGGCCGTCGGCGCGGGCGGCGAGGTCGTGCAGGTCGTAGACGGGGCGGCCCTTCTCCCCACCGGCCAGCTGCGCGTGGGTGAGGGCGGCCGCGAGGCGGTGGTAGCCCTCCTCGCCGCGGGCGAGCACGAGCAGGTGCCGCCCGTGCGGGTCGGGCTCGCCGTTCTGCGGGCCGGGCAGCCCCAGTGACAGCTCGGCGCCGAACACGGTCTTGACGCTGCGGGCCTCGGCGGCCTCGGCGAACCGCACGATGCCGTAGAACCCGTCGTGGTCGGTGACGGCGAGGGCGTGCAGGCCCAGGCGTTCGGCCTCTTCGACGAGTTCCTCCGGGGAAGAGGCGCCGTCGAGGAACGAGAACGAGCTGTGGGCGTGCAGCTCGGCGTACGGCACGACGTCGTCGGGGCGCGCGATGGGCGGGGGTTTGTAGGCGCCGCGCTTGCGGGACCAGGCGGGGCTGTCGCCGCCGTCGGCGCCGGAGGGCTTGCGGCCGCTGAGCAGGCGCTCCATCTCGGACCACGACACCGAGGGGTTGTTGAAGCCCATCAGCGGGGGTCCGTCGTCTTCGGGCGGGGGTCAGTCATAGCGGCCCTCCGCCGACCAGTCACCGGCCTCGCACACCAGCAGCCACGCCGACTGCTCGGCATCCACCACCTGGAACCGGTGGGCCCGCCGCGCGCGAGCGGCATCCCACCCCCGCTCGCGCACCGGCCACGGCCCCGCCCACGCGTCGATGCGGCGGCGGCGTCCGTTCTCGACCAGCACCGCCGGCGGGGCGGTCAGCGCGTCGCGGTCGCCGACGGCCACCGCGTCACCGTCGGCGTCCACCACGGTCACCGGGCGCGGCGGGTCGAACACCGTCGACGGCAGCGGGTCGGGAAGGCTCCCCGGCCACGGCCGCTCGCGGGGCCGCGGCACCACCGGGCGGTCGCCCCACGGCACCAGCACCTGCCGCTCGCTCAGCCACCGTCCGCCGCCGACGACGGGGGTCACCACCCCGCGATGCCCCAGCATCGCCTGCACCCGCGACAGCGCATGGTGCACGCGCTCGTCGGGCCCGCCACCGAAGAGGGAGCGCACATGGTGCGCCGCGGCATCCACCGTCTCGGGAGCGATGCGCACCCGCGTGACGGCGCTGCGCAGCCCCGCCTCGCCCAGCTGCCAGCGCACCCGGTCGACCACCTCGCCGGCGGTGAACGCGCCGGGGTGCAGCCACACCCGTTCGCTGTTCTCGGCGCGGTCGCCGGTGATCTGCACCCGCAGCTCGGTGCACACGAGGTCGAGGGCGCCGAGCGCGCCGATGAACTCCTCGGCGGCGACGCGCATGGCGAAGGCCACCTGGTCGGCGATCTCGAGCGGCGGCTCGAACGCCACCTCGCGGTCGAGGTCCGGCGGCGGCGTGCGCGGCTGCACGGGACGGGAGTCGCGCCCCGCTGCGAGGGAGTGCAGGCGGATGCCGCGCTCCCCCAACCGCTCGCCGACGCGCTCGGCGGGGAGGGCGGCGAACTGCCCGAGGCTCTGCACACCCAGGCGCCCCAGCAGGTCGACGACGTCGGGCTCGTCGAGCACGGTGATGGGCAGCGGCGCGAGGAAGGCGGCGGACTCCCCCGCCGCCACGATGCGTACCGGCGCCTCGGCGAGGGTGCGGCGGGCGGCCTGCTCGGCGGTGAAGGGGCCGTCGGCGATGGCGATGCGGGCATCGGTCTCGCCCATCGCGTCGCGCAGGGTGTGGGCGGCGCGCTCCTCGCCGCCGTAATAGCGAGCCGGCCCCCGGGCGCGCAGCGCACACAGCCCCGCCCGCATGAGCTGCACCCCGGGGGCGAGCTCCTCGATGCGGGCGATGAGCGGGGCGAACACCCGCTGGTCGCGGGTGGGGTCGGCGTCGGCGACCGTCAGCTGCGGGCACCGGGCCTGCGCGTCGCGGCGGCGCTGGCCACGGCGCACCCCCTCGGCGCGGGCGGCGGCGGAACAGGCGACCACCGCCCCCTTGTCGAGCACGGCGACGGGCGCGGCGGCATCCACCCCCGCCTCACGGGCGAGGGCGACGACCGGCCAGTCCGGCAGCCACAGCACGAGGGTGCGGGGCACGGAGGCATCGGGCGCGGTGCTCATCCCGCCGCCCGGATCGGAAGCGGCATCGGAGCCGAGCGCGGCACCGGAGTGGATGCCGCGGCCACCTGCCCCGACGACGCCGGCAGCTGCACGCGCGCGCGGCGCGGCACCGGGGTGCGGCGGCTGCTGACGGTGACGGTGAGTTCGCGGGCGGCGAGGTAGCCGTAGCCGTCGCCGACCCCCGACCACACCGGGTCGCTGACGTCGATCATCGCCTCGGTCTGCGGCCAGGTGCCCTGCACCAGCAGCACCGCGCCGCGCTCGCGCAGGCGGGCGGCCAGCCGCGAGATGTCGGCATCCCGAGCGCGCGAAGGCGGGCGTACCGCCACCACCGGCAGCACCTCGGCGACGGCGGACGTGACCGCCAGCCACCGGGTGCCCGGCTCGGGGATCAGCACCAGCTTGTCGAGGTCGACCCCCACCCGCTCTGCCGCCTCGGCGCCGAACTCCGGCATGCCGACCACCCCGCACCACGAACCCGCCTGCGACGGCGGGGCCAGCAGTGCCGACAGCAGCGTGAGCGAGGGTCCGAGCGAATACGCCGACCCCGGTCGCAGCCCCCGCCCCGGGAGCAGGCCCGCGAGGGCCGGGTCGGCCGGCAGCACGGGGGCATCCATCCGCCGCCCCTGCACGCGCTCGAGCTGGGCGCGCAGACGCTGCACGTCTTCTGCCGCAGCCTGGTTCCGCACGATCGACCTCACCAACACAGACTAGAACGGATGTTCTAGATCATCAACGTCGTGGTCGAAGATACGCTCGGGTTCCGACATCGCTTCGGGGACCGCCCCGCGCAGGAGAAACCACTTTTCGGATGAGAAACACCGCAGTGCGTGGTTTCTCATCCGAAAACTGGTTTCTCACCCGGGAGGCGCCGGGGAACGAAGGGCGCGCCGGCGAGCGGATGCCGCAACCGGAGCGGATGCCGCAACCCGCGACCCCGCAACATCCCGGCCCCGCCACGCCCGGAACCCGCGACCCCGCAACCCCAGCCCTACGCGGCCAGCGCCAGGTACGGCTCCCACCGCGGGTCGGCGCGCTCGGTGCCGCGCACGGTCCACTGTGCGCCACGCGGGGCGCGGGGCACGAGGCGCAGCTCCCACCCGATCTCCTGCGGAGTGCGGTCGCCCTTGGTGTTGTTGCAGCGCACGCACGCGGCCACGAGGTTCTCCCACGAGTCAGCGCCCCCGCGCGAGCGCGGCAGCACGTGGTCGATGGTCGTCGCGGTCTTGCCGCAGTATCCGCAGCGGTGCGCGTCGCGGCGCAGCACGCCGCGGCGGGTCACCGGCACCGTGCGGGCCCCCGGCACCCGCACGTAGCGGGTCAGCAGGATGACGGCGGGGCGGTCATACGCCCCTCTCGCGGCCCAGACCGGGTCACCCTCGACGCGTTCGACGATGGTGGCCTTGTCGTTCATCACGAGCACCAGGGCCCGCTTGAAGGAGACCACGGCGAGCGGCTCGTAGCCGGCGTTCAGTACCAGTGTGCGCACAATCGATGTCCTCTCGAATGGCCGGGACGGATTCTCGGATATTCGACTCACGTGACGATCGATCGGCGGCGGCACGAAAAAGGGCATGAAAAAAGGCGCTGTCTACACAGACAGCGCCTGGGGCGCGACGGCAGAGCCGCAGCATCCGATCTCATGATGCCGAAGGGCGAACAGCCCGAGCACATCCGTGGTTCGGATGCGTCGCGTGTCGCCCATCGGCTTCCCTCCGCCTTCTCTCAGCGTCGGGATCAGGGTAACCCACCCACACCCCACCGGCGCCGGAGCGCGGATGAACGGCAGGTGCGCGTGTCGTCAGCCGGCGTTGGACTGCAGCCACGCCAGCGGGTCGATGTACGAACCGTTGACGGCGACCTCGAAGTGCAGGTGCGGGGCCGTGGCGTACCCGGTCTGGCCGACCTGTCCGATCAGCTGCCCGGCCTGCACGGTCTGGCCGGCCGAGACGACGCGGGTGCCGTAGGACATGTGGGCGTAGGTGGTGCTGACCTTCTGGCCGCCGACGACCGAGTCGATCATCACAACGGCGCCGTAGCTGCCGCCGCCGTCGGTCGAGGTGCGCACGACACCGGATGCCGCGGCGAAGATCGGCGTGCCGGTCCCCGTCATCATGTCGAAGCCCTTGTGGCCGGCGTATCCGCCGAACAGGTTGTAGCTCTGGTAGCTGAAGTCGGCGACCGGCCAGCGCACTTCGCCCGATCCGGCGGCCGTCATCGACAGGTCGACGGAGGCGACCGATCCGGTGCGGCGGGCGCTGGCGGCGGCGGCGGCGGTCGCGGCGGCGCGGGCGGCGGCGGCTTCGGCAGCGGCCTCTTCGGCCTTCTTCTTCTCGATCTCCTCGGGCGTCGTCGCCGAGTAGCTGTAGCGATCGAGGGCCTCGGGCGTCGCCTCGGAGGCGACGACGAGGGACTGCGCGTTGATGGCGGCGGCCTGGTGCAGCGTGACCGCTTCGGCCTGGTCGGCCGGGCGCGTGGTCGCGGCGTAGGCGGGCAGCGCGACGGTGGCGATGAGTCCGACGACCATGGCGACGATCGCAAAGCTGCGAGCGGGCTTCGCCTTCTCGCGACGGGCGAGCGGCGAGGCGGGCACCGTCGCCGCAGAACGGCGGCGAGCCAGCCGCGAAGCTGTCAGCGTGGAACCGAGGCGCGTCCGGCGCGTCGCGCTCGTGGGAGCGATCTCAGCGTCATCACGAGACGGATCAAGGTTTTCGGTCAAATCACCCTCCGGCGCCTCGGCGCCGGGTGGACGCTGGCTCGTCGGCAATCGGTGTCGGGGCACAGATTTGCGGGGTTTCCCTCGGGGACGACGAGCCGCAGAGGCGATCCCCGTGGTATCCGTTGGCGTGCTTCTCGCCGTTGGACCCTCCCGACGCTACCGCAAGATAACGAACATGTCACGCTCTGGTGGACAGGTGCCCGAACCTGCCTGCTGGGGAGGCGTCGCCGCGCCGCTCAACTGCGGTCGTCGACGAGGAAGATGTGCGACGCGACCTCGACCGGAAGCTCGAGCGCCTCGTCGTTGTCGTCCATCTGCACGAGCACATATCCCTCGTTGAACCGGAAGTCCCCGACGCCCCCGGGGACGACCCCGGCCAGCCGCAGCTGCATCAGCAGCTCGGGGTCGACCTGCGCGGGCTCGGCGAGGCGCCGCACGGTGCCGCGGATGGGCGCGTCGGCGGCATTGAGGCGCCGCACCAGACCCACCACGCCCTTGTCGAAGGTCGTGGCCGGCACGTCGCCCAGCTGGTCGAGACCGGGGATCGGGTTGCCGTACGGCGACTCGGTGGGGTGGCCGAGCAGCTCGATGAGGCGCCGCTCCACCTGCTCGCTCATCACGTGTTCCCAGCGGCAGGCCTCTTCGTGCACGTACGCCCAGTCCAGGCCGATGACGTCGCTGAGCAGCCGCTCCGCAAGGCGGTGCTTGCGCATGACGTCGACGGCCTTCTGCCGCCCGGCATCCGTCAGCTCCAGCCGCCGGTCCTCCGAGACGACGACGAGACCGTCGCGCTCCATGCGTCCGACGGTCTGCGACACGGTGGGGCCGGAGTGCCCGAGCCGCTCCGAAATACGTGCGCGCAGGGGGATGATGTCCTCCTCCTCGAGCTCGAGGATGGTGCGCAGGTACATCTCGGTCGTGTCGATCAGATCGGTCATCAAAGCCTCGATGTCAGGAGCGGTCGCAGCCCTTCCAGCCTATCGCCTGGCCGTCACACGGCTCCGGAGCGGCCGGGATGCCGTCGGCTACAGCCCTACAATCGGCACATGGCCCACGTGACGCTGCCCCGAGAGATCCTGCCCGTCGACGGTCGCTTCGGATGCGGCCCCTCGAAGGTGCGCGCCGACCAGATCGCTTCCCTCGTCGGCCCGGGACTGGCGATTCTCGGAACCTCCCACCGGCAGGCGCCGGTGAAGAGCCTCGTCGGCAGTGTGCGCGCCAACCTCGGTGAGGTGTTCCGCCTGCCCGACGGCTACGAGGTCATCATGGGCAACGGCGGCTCGACCGCCTTCTGGGATGCCGCCGCCTTCGGCCTCATCGAGAACCGCAGCCAGAACCTCGTCTTCGGCGAGTTCGGCGGCAAGTTCGCCGCCGCGGCCACCACCCCGTGGCTGCAGGCGCCCGACGTGCGCAAGGCCGAGCCCGGCACCCGGGCCGTCGCCGAGCCGGTCGAGGGAGTGGACGTCTACGCCTGGCCGCACAACGAGACCTCCACCGGTGTCATGGCGCCCGTTCAGCGCGTGCGCGGCGATGCCGGCGCGCTCACCGTGATCGACGCCACCAGCGCCGCGGGCGGCATCGACTGCTCGGTCAGCCAGGCCGACGTCTACTACTTCGCACCGCAGAAGAACCTCGGATCCGACGGCGGCCTGTGGTTCGCGTTCGTCTCCCCCGCCGCGATCGAGCGGATCGAGCGCATCGCGGCATCCGGTCGGTACATCCCCGAGTTCCTGAGCCTGAAGAACGCGCTGGACAACTCGCGCCTGAACCAGACGCTCAACACCCCCGCGCTGACGACGCTGTACCTGCTCGACAACCAGCTGGACTGGATCATCGGCAACGGCGGACTGCAGTGGGCCGACGCCCGCACGCGCGAGTCGTCGACGGCACTCTACGAGTGGGCCGAGGCGACGTCGTACACGACGCCCTTCGTCGCCGACCCCGCCGACCGCTCGCAGGTCGTCGTCACGATCGACTTCGACGACTCGGTGAATGCCGCAGAGGTCGCCAAGGTCCTGCGCGCCAACGGCATCGTCGACACCGAGCCCTACCGCAAGCTCGGCCGCAACCAGCTGCGCGTGGCGACGTTCGTCTCGATCGAGCCCGCCGACGTGCGCCAGCTCACCCGCTGCATCGAGATGGTCGTCGACAACCTCTGACCCGGAGGGCCCGGTCCCACCGGCATCTGCCTGGCTTCAGTCGTCGCGAACGTCCCCAACAACCCCGCCAACGGGGCCGTTTGCGACGACCGAATCGCTGGCGCCACCGGAGCTAGGGCTTCAGCTGACGGAATGGCCCTCGTCGTCGTCCGAGTCCTCGTCGTCCTCGTCGTCCGAGTCCTCGTCCGAGTCCTCGTCGTCGTCGTCCGAGTCCTCGTCGTCGTCGTCCGAGTCCTCGTCGTCGTCGTCGTCCGAGTCGTCGTCCGAGTCCTCGTCGTCCTCGTCCTCGTCGACAACCACGCTCTCGTCGAGCTCGTCGATGTCCACCCCGTCGAGGTCGCCGCCGTGCAGAATCGCCGAGCCGTCCTCGTCGAAGTCCGCGGCATCCAGGTCGTCTAGGTCGTCGACGTCGTCGTCCTCATCGGCGTCGCGTTCGTCGGCATCCTCGTCGGGCAGCTCGCCCGCTTCGAGGGCCGCCGCGGCCGCAGCCGCCTGCGCGGCCTGGTAGTCCGCCAGTCGCACCGCCCACGGCACCCACTCGGGGGCAAGCAGCGCACCGTCGCCGGGCAGCAGCTCGACCTCGAGCACGGTCGGATCGGAGCCTTCGACCACGGCGATGCTCACGGTCCAGAACCAGCCGGGGTAGCCCGGCATGCGGTTGTTGAAGCGCAGCGAGACGACGCCGCCCTCTTCGACCGTGTAGCCGGCGGCGTCGCCGATCGTGGCATCCGGCGTCACTTCGCGCAGGGCCGCGCGGGCGAGGTCGTGCGCGTGGAGCAGCCGCTCGTCGGCAGGCTCAGGCTTCGAAGTCATCG
>NZ_JANJFJ010000088.1:0-14649 GCF_024626565.1 Microbacterium sp. zg.Y909 | reverse complement strand
GGCAGGATCTGGGACATGGGCGGCGCTCCTGTCTCGGGGACCCGGAACGGGCGTCGCCGGGCCATCCGAGCCTAGCAAGCACCGGCGTCCTGACCCGGTGTTAGGGTTCCCTCAAGGACCGATGGAGGGACCGTGATGCTGCCCGATCTGACGCAGTACATCTGGATCGCCTGGCTGGTGCTGGCTCTGCTCTTCGTCATCATCGAACTGCTGACCCTGGAGTTCACGTTCCTCATGCTGGCGGCCGGCTCGGTGCTGGGCGGCCTGGGTGTCTACCTTCTCGGTGGCCCGTGGTGGCTGCAGATCGTCGTCGCCGCGGCGGTGGCGGCACTGCTGCTGTTCACGATCCGCCCGCTGCTGCTGCGCGCCCTGCGCCGCGGCGACGAGCCCGCCCGCACCAACGTCGATGCGCTGTACGGCATGGGCGCGCGCGTGGTGGCGCCGTTCGTCGACGACCGAGGCTCTGTTCGGCTCGACAACGGCGAGACCTGGACCGCACGCCTCGACCCCGACGCCGATCCGGCGCAGGTCGGCGACCGCATGCGCGTGGTCCGCGTGCTCGGCTCCGCCGTTGAGGTCGCCCCCTTGCCCGCACGAGAAAGGACCTCGGACGATGGTTGACGTCAGCGCGTTCATCGGACAGATCTTCGTGATCGTCCTGCTGGTGGTGCTCGCGATCTTCGTGGTCGTGGTGATCTTCCGCTCCATCCGCATCATCCCGCAGGCATACGCCGGGGTGGTCGAGCGCCTGGGCCGCTATCAGCGCACACTGAGCCCGGGACTCAACCTGCTCATCCCCTTCATCGACCGAGTGCGCCCGCTGGTCGACATGCGTGAGCAGGTGGTGTCGTTCCCGCCGCAGCCGGTCATCACCGAGGACAACCTCGTGGTGTCGATCGACACGGTGGTCTACTTCCAGGTGACCGACGCCCGGGCGGCGACCTACGAGATCGCCAACTACCTGGGAGCGGTGGAGCAGCTCACCACCACGACCCTGCGCAACGTCGTCGGCGGCCTCAACCTCGAACAGGCGCTGACCAGCCGCGACAACATCAACAGCCAGCTGCGCATCGTGCTCGACGAGGCCACCGGCAAGTGGGGCCTGCGCGTGTCCCGCGTCGAGCTGAAGGCGATCGACCCGCCGGTGTCGATCCAGGATTCGATGGAGAAGCAGATGCGCGCCGAGCGCGAACGTCGCGCCACGATCCTGACCGCCGAGGGCTCGAAGCAGGCGCAGATCCTCGAGGCAGAGGGCCGCCGACAGGGTGAGATCCTGCGCGCCGAGGGCGACAAGCAGGCCGCCGTGCTGCGCGCCCAGGGCGAGGCCGAGGCCATCGAGACGGTGTTCCACGCCATTCACCGGGGCAACCCCGACGAGAAGCTGCTGGCCTATCAGTACCTGCAGACGCTGCCCAAGATCGCCGACAGCGCCTCCAACAAGCTGTGGATCATCCCGAGCGAGTTCACCGAAGCTCTGAAGGGTGTCAGCGGCGCATTCGGGTCGAACACGACGGATGCCGCGAATCGCGGCCCCCGCCCGACGTCGCTGTGACGCACCCCTGGTTCGCGGGGCGCGCGCCTCGCATCCTCGCTCATCGGGGCTTCGTCCCCCCGGATGCCGAAGGCATCGTGGAGAACAGCTTCGCGGCGATCGCGGCCGCCCACGCCGCCGGCGCGGGGTACATCGAGTCCGACTGCCATCTCACCGCCGACGGCCACGTCGTGCTGCTGCACGACGCCGACCTCAGCCGCACCCTCGGCGACCCACGACCGGTGGCGGAGGTCACCCTCGCCGAGCTGGAACGACTGATGGGAGACAGCGGCGGTCTCATCACCCTGCGCCAAGCCCTCGAGGGATTCCCGGACGTGCGGTTCAACCTCGACGTCAAAGCCGAGGCGGCCGCCGTCCCCGTCGGGCGCACCGTCGCCCCCCACGCCGAGCGCGTGCTGCTGGCGAGCTTCTCCGACGCCCGGCGGCGCGCGGCGCTGGAGGCCGCCGACCGTTTCGGCCGTGGCATCCGGCCCGCAACGTCCGCCGGCACCGCCACCATCGCGCGCGTCCTCGCGGGCGTGCGCGCCCACTCCCCCTGGGTGGTGCGCCGCGCTCTCGACGGCATAGACGCGCTGCAGATTCCGGAGCGTCGCGGGCCGGTGCGGGTGGTCACCCCGCGGCTCATCGAGGCCGCACATCGCTGCGGCGTCGAGGTGCACGTGTGGACGGTCAACGACCCGATGGACATGGCGCGGCTGCTGGACCTCGGTGTTGACGGCCTGGTCACCGACCGCGTCGACCTCGCGTTGCGAAGGGTCGCCGAGGGCCGCTGAGACCACGCGTCAGCGGGCCTGGGATTCGGCTGTGAAAGCCCTATCGGTCGTGCCGGTTTGGAGTATGCGCACAGGTCCCGGCGTTATACCTGAACAGGCGACGAGAGGACCACACAATGGCAGACCGCAGTTTGCGCGGCATCCGACTCGGCGCGTCCAGCCTACAGAGCGAGGACGGCGTCGTTTTTCATGAGCGGACCACACACACGTACGTGTGCAACACGTGCGGCCGTGAGTCCACTCTTCCCTTTGCGGTCGATGCCGAAGCGCCCGAGACCTGGGAGTGCCGCACGTGCGGCGCCGAGGCCGTGCTGCGCGTCGGCGGCAAGACCGTCGAGGTGGACCACAGCGGCGACAAGGTGCCGCGTACGCACTGGGACATGCTGCTGGAGCGGCGCACGATCCCCGAGCTCGAGGAACTGCTCGAGGATCGGCTCACGTTCATCCGTGAGCGGCGCGGTGCAGGCCAGAGCGCCACGGCGAAGAAGAGCGCCTGAGCTCAGACCGATTCGGTGACGCCGGTCCCTTCGGGGGCCGGCTTCGTCGTTTGTGCGGCACGACGTCGCGCCGACATGAGGTGGGCCCCGGCGAGCACGGCGAAAGCCAGCACACTCCCCCAGCCCAGCACGAGCTTCACGGCGCCGCCGATGACGACGGCAGGGGTCAATCCGGTGCGCAGCGGAACGTCGGTGACCATCGCACCGGCTTCGCCGGCAGCAAGCCCGTCGATCACGGTGCCGTCGGGGGCGATCACCTGGCTGGTGCCCACGGTCGAGAGGTTCACCACGGCACGCCCGGTTTCGATCGCACGCATGCGGGCGAAGGCCAGCTGTTGCAGGTTCTCGTCGGTGTCGCGGAAGTCGGCGTTGTTGGTCTGCATCATGTAGACCTCCGCTCCGTCGCGCGCCCCCTCCCACACCACGTCGTCGTAGATCACGTCGAAGCAGATCGCCAGACCCACGTTCACGCCGTCGACGTCGAAGACGGGCGGGTTCGTGCCCGGGGTGTACTCGCGCTGGATGAGCCCGACGAGGTCCGGCACGATCGCCTCGAAGAACCACCGGTCGGGGACGTACTCCCCGAAAGGCACCGGAGTGCGCTTGTCGTGGAGCGCGACGGGGTTGTCTGCGTCCGGCTCCCACAGCATCGAGGTGTTGTAGACCGCGTCGTCGCGCTGGGTGGCGGCGTTGACGATGAGGGGCGCGTCCAACGACGCGGCGAGCTGGTCGAGCACGCGCGCCACCGACTCGTTTCGCAGCGGGTCGGCGTCGATTCCCCCTTCGGGCCACAGCAGCACGTCCAGGTCCTCGCCCAGGAGCGGCTCGGTGGCATCGAGCTGGGACTGGAAGACGTCGTACGACTCCCGCTCGTCGAAATACCCCGCCGGGCCGTTTCCCTGCACGGCGCCCACCCGCATCGTGCCGGCGGGGGTGGTGGGAAAGGCCGGAGTGAGCAGCAGCACCGCGACCGCCACCGCCGCGGGCAGCGCCGTGCGCCAGGCGCGCCAGGCACCGAGGCGCGCCCATTCCACGGCGGCCGCGGTGGCGAACACCATCAGGAACGTGAGTCCGGCGACGCCCGTCCACGAGGCGATGTGGGCGAGCGGACTCTCGGACTGGCTCATGCCCAGCCGCCCCCAGGGGAAGCCGGTGTAGGGCCACGAGCCCATGATCAGCTCCCGTGCGGTCCACAGGCCCGCCACGAGCGCAGGAAGGGCCACCAGACGCGCCCACCGGCCGCCGCGCACCTGTGGCATCCATCGGTACGCCAGGGCGATCGGGATGGACCCGAGTCCCCAGAAGAGCGCCTGCAGCCCTCCGAGGCCGAACCAGGGCAGCAGCCCCAGGTAGCGCGTGATCCAGATGATGTGCGTGAAGTAGAACGAGACGCCGAAGACGAGGCCGACGGCCAGTGCTCCCCAGGCCGACCGGCCGATGAGCGACACGAGGGCGAGCGCGACCCCGACGAACGCGAGCGGCCACCATCCCACGTCGGGGAAGGCGAGGTCGAGCACCGGGCCGCCGACGAGCGCGGCCACGAGGGCGAGCCACAGCGGCAGCAGCGGCCGCTCGGCCGTGCTCTGCTTTTCCGGCGCCCCGCTCATACCGCGCTGTAGGCGACGATCCCGCGTCGCACGGCGTCGAGCGCCTTACGCGCTGTGGTGGCCACCGGGGCGTCGGCCACGAGCGACAGCTGGTCGAGCAGGTCGATGGTCTGCTTTGCCCAGCGCACGAAGTCGCCCGCGGCGAGGTCCGCCTCAGTCAGCACGCGGTCGAGCATGCCCCCGCGCGCCCAGGTGTACATCGCCTGGGCGAGGCCCGTGGCGACCGACTCGGTGCCCGGCAGGTGGTGTTCGCGTTCGAGGTCGTCCAGCTGCGCCCACAGCAGCTGCGTCTCGGTGAGGGCGGTACGGAAGGCCCCGCGGGGCAGCCCGTACTCTCCGGGCCCCTCGGAATCACGGCGCGGTTCGTAGACGAGGCAGCACGCAAGGGCCGCGAGCGAGGCGGCATCCAGGTTGTTCCAGATGCCACGGCGCAGGGCCTCGGCCACGAGCAGGTCGCGTTCGCCGTAGATGCGCCGCATCGTGCGGCCGGCGGCGGTGAGGGTGGTCCGCCCCTCCTCGTCGACGGCGACGTAGTCGAGCTCCGTGAGCACGTCGACGACGCGATCGAACACCCGCGCGACGGTGCCGGTGCGGGTCTGGATCTGGTTGCGCAGCTTGTCGGTGCGACGCTTGAGCTTCCAGTAGCGCTCGCCCCAGCGCGCGTGGTGCTCGCGGTCGGGACAGCTGTGGCAGGGGTGACGCTGCATTCGACGACGGAGCGTCTCCATCTCCTGCTGGCGCTGCTTGCGGATACGTGCGGGGGCCGTGCGGTCGGCCCGGTTGAGTTTCTCTAGGTCGCTGAGCTCGCGACGGATGGCGGCGTACTCGGTGAAGTCCCCGCGCTCGCACGTCTGCGCCTGCCGGTAGCCGGCGAGCGACTCCTCGGCCTCGCGCACCTGGCGAGCGAGACCGACCACCGACCGGTCGGCCTGGAACTGCGCGAACGACGACTCGAGGATCTTGCGGGCCTCGGCGCGGCCGAACCGATCGATGAGGTTCACCGCCATGTTGTACGTCGGGCGGAAGCTGGAGTTCAGCGGATAGGTGCGCCGCGAGGCCAGGGCGGCGACCGCCTGCGGATCGAGGCCCTCGGTCCACTGGATAACGGCGTGGCCCTCGACGTCGATGCCGCGGCGACCGGCGCGGCCGGTGAGCTGGGTGTACTCCCCCGAGGTGATGGCGACGCGGGCCTCGCCGTTGAACTTCTCGAGCTTCTCGAGCACCACCGTGCGGGCCGGCATGTTGATGCCGAGGGCGAGCGTCTCGGTGGCGAAGACGGCCTTCACGAGCTTGCGGCGGAAGAGCTCCTCGACGACCTCTTTGAAGGCCGGGAGCAGACCCGCGTGGTGCGCCGCGATGCCGCGCTCGAGGTTCTCGCGCCACTCCCAGAAGCCCAGTGCATCCAGATCGTCGGCGTTCAGCGCCGCGGTGCGCTCGTCGACCAGACGGCGGATCTCGGCGCGCTCATCGGTGTCGGTCAGGCGCAGACCCGAGCGGCGCACCTGCTGCACCGCGCCGTCGCAGCCGGCGCGGCTGAAGATGAAGAAGATCGCCGGCAGCAGGTTCGCCCGCTGCAGCAGCTGCACGACGGCAGGGCGGTCGAGGCGCTCCACGCGCTGCACGTTGCCGGGCCTGACCGGTCGCCTGCCGCCGCGCTGGGGCCGCCGGTGGCCGGGCTCGTAGCCGGCCTGGCGCGCACTGTTGTGTCCGTGCACGCGACGGTTCTCCTCGAACGTCTGGCCCTTCACGGACCGGATGCGCATGAGCTCCTGATTGACCTGCGCGGTGGCGATGCCGGCGCGGTCGTCGAACAGGGGCAGCAGGTCGCCGCGCACGAGCACGTGCTGCTCCAGCGGCACCGGGCGGGTCTCCGACACGATGACGTCGGTGTCGCCGCGCACCGTGTCGAGCCAGTCGCCGAACTCCTCGGCATTGGAGACGGTCGCCGACAGCGACACCAGCCGCACGCTGGGCGGCAGGTGGATGATGACCTCTTCCCACACCGCGCCGCGGAACCGGTCGGCGAGATAGTGCACCTCGTCCATGACCACGAACCGCAGGCCCCGCAGCGCCGGCGAGTCGGCATAGAGCATGTTGCGCAGCACCTCGGTCGTCATGACCACGACCCGGGCGTTGCCGTTGATGTTGGTGTCGCCGGTGAGAAGGCCGACCTCGTCCTCGCCGTACACCTCCTGCAGTTCGCGGAACTTCTGGTTCGACAGCGCCTTCATCGGCGTGGTGTAGAACGCCTTGTCGCCCGGCTCGCGCATCGCCAGATGCACGGCGAACTCGCCGACGATCGTCTTGCCCGCACCCGTGGGCGCGGCCACCAGGACGCTCCGGCCATCCTCGAGCGACTGGCATCCGGCGATCTGGAAGGGATCGAGCGTGAAGCGCTGCTGCTCGGCGAACTCCGCTGTCAGCGGATGCCGCCGCGCCTCGGACGCGGCGGCGAACCGCTCCGCGGGGCTGGGAGAGGTCACAGGGCGTGTCCCGGCTGCAGCAGGGCGGCGGCGCGCTTCGCTCGTCGCCGGTCGAGCAGCATCGCGAGGCCCGCTGCGGCGAAGTACAGCACGAGGAGGATCCCCATGATGAGGAACGTCGTGGCGACGTCGGCGGGCGGGGTCGCGATGGAGGCGAAGATCGCACTGACCAGCACCGCCGCACGCCACGACGACAGGATCGCCTTGCCGGTGATGACTCCGGCGAAATTCAAGGCGATGAGAAAGACCGGCACGATGTAGGCCACACCGACGAACAGCATCAGCTTGAACACGAAGTCGTAGTAGTAGTTCGCGTCGTACATCGCTGACGCGCCCGCAGTGAGGAACTCCGCCATAAGCCTGACGATGTTCGGCATGACCAGAAGCCCGGTCGCACACCCGGCGAAGAACAGCGGAACCGCGGCGGCGATGAACCCCACCGTGTAGCGCTTCTCGCGCTTGGTCATCGCGGGCATGACGTATGCCCAGACCTGCCAGATCCAGATCGGCGCCGACAGCAAGAATCCGATGGCGAATGCCATGCGCATGCGCAGGTCGAACGCTCCGGTGACGCTGGTGTACATCAGCTCGACCGCGGCCTGCTCGCCCCGCTCCTCGGCGAGCATGCGGATCGGTGCGGTGATCAGGTGCATCACCGGTTCGGTGATGAAGAACGCCGCGACCATCGCCGCGATCACGGCGACCGCGCTGATCATCAGGCGGCGCTTGAGCTCGATCAGATGCTCGGCGAGCGACATCCGCTTCTCACGCCGAGACTCGTCCCCTGCGACCCTCGACGGCCGGGTCATGACCACGCTCAGCGAGAAGAGGGCGGATCAGTGCGCTTGTCTGCGTCCAACGTCGATGCGGGGTCCGCCGTGGGGGCGGTGGTGCCGGAGGAGACCGTTGCCTGGTCGTCTTCCTTCATCGCCTTCATCTCGGTCTTGAACACGCGCGCGGACTGCCCCATGCTCTTGGCCAGCGCAGGAAGCTTCGCTGCGCCGAACAGCAGCAGGATGATTGCCAGAATCAGCAGCCATTGCCAGCCGTGAATACCCATGAGAGTCCTTTCGTCGTAACGGACGACCGCCTCAGTCTAGACGGCGCTCATCGGTATTGGGTCAGACCCGCGGCAGCCCACGAAGCCGCCGCCCTGCGCGCGCCGACGGGCGCGAGCACCTCGACGTCGCCGCCGAGGCGCGCGGCCACGCGCTTGAGGCTCTGCTCGTCGGCGACCCGCATGGCGGCCGTCTCGAGGTCGCCGGCCGCGGTGATCTGCGCACCGCTGAGATACTCCCCCAGCAGTGGCGCGATCTGACGCGGGTAGCGCACCTGGGCGAGGACATCCCCGGCGCCCGGTTCGAACAGCTGCGGCACGGGCTCGCCGCTGTGACTGACCGGGATCTCGGTGAGCGCGACGTCGCTGACGCGCTCCAGGTGGAAGGTGCGCATGCCCTGACGCATGTGGCACCACCCCTGCAGGTACCACTGACCGTCGGCGATGTGCACCTTGGCTGGGTCCACGGTGCGCGTGGTGGGCGCGGCATCCGGGGCCTGGTAGGTGAACGACACCGCGACACCCCTGCGCAGCGCCTCGGCGACCGTGACCCGCACGTCGTCGACGGGTCCGGGGGCGACGATCACGTCGGCGGGCGCGCTGGCTGCCCCGCGGGCGAGCTTGACGATGAGGTTCTGCACCGTGCCACTGTCGCCCACTCCGGGAAGGGTCGCCGCCAGCTGCAGTCCCGCCAGCAGTGCCGCAGCCTCGCGCGCGGTCAGCCGCGGGGCGCGCTCGAGTCCGACGGAGTTGGTGATGACGATGAGGTCGCGCTCGTCCAGCAGATCCCAGTCGATGTCGAACAGATCGTTGGGCAGCTGCCAGAAGCCACCCTCGCCGGGCCGGCCGATGACCGTCAGCTTCTGCACCATCTCACGCATCTGGTCGGGCGTGACCTCGAACTCGTCGGCGGCCTCCGCCACCGACACCTCGCCCTTGCCGATCAGGTACGGCACGAGCTGCAGCAGCAGGGCGGCCCGCTCGGTGGCATGCATGGGCCGCGCGCTCATGTGGCATCCTCCGCGCCGTCGGAGTGCAGGGCCAGGGTCGCCTGCAGTCTGCGGATCACTTCTTCGCGCAGCGCCGCCGGCTCCACGACCCGCACCTCCGGTCCGTACGAGGCCAGCTCGTCGGCGAGCACGTGCACGTCGACATACGGCACCAGCATGCCCTGTTCCGCATGCTGTGCGCGGCGGCGCAGCCGCAGTGATGCCTCGGTTCCGGGGTGCACCTCGAGCAGCGCCCGCTGACGGGCGGCGACGTCGTGAAGTCCCTGCACCGCCCTCTCCCCCGCACCGTCGCGCAGCGACGGGTCGAAACTCTCGCGGGTGATCGCGACATCGCCGACGATGCGTGAGAGCAGGAACGTGCGCTCGGCCTGCTGGTCGAGGTCGAAGCCGAAGACGTGCCAGCGCGCTTCGTAGTCGACCAGCGCCAGTGGGCGGATGCGGCGTGAGCGGGGACGCTCGTCCCCCGGCTTCAGATAGGGGAACGACACCACCCTGGCCTGCTCCATCGCCTTCTGCAGCGGCGCGAACGCGGGCGTCCGCACGCTCAGCCGGGGCGAGAAGCCGATGATGGGCTCATCGACCTCGTTGCCGAGCGCACGGATCTTGCGCAGCCCGCTGCGCGCCTCGGCCGACAGGGAGCTCTCGCTCCAGACGCCGCCGGCGACCGCGAGAACCGCCAACTCGGCGGGCGTGAAGGAGATGTCTTCGGGCAGTGCGTACTCGTCGTTCGGCACACGGTAGCGGGCTTCACGCAGGTCGTCGGGATCGGCGTAGTCGCCGATCGTCTCGATCGGCACGCCGAGACCGCGAAGGCTCTCCTTGTCGCGCTCGAACATCTTCTCGAGGGCGTCCTTCGACGCACCCGACTGCGCCTGCTCACGGTAACCCGCCACCGAGGAGAGGATCGTCTCCTTGGTCAGCCCCTGGTCGGTCGCCATGAGCGCGACGAGCAGGTTCACCAGACGCTCCTCCGGTGCGCTGCGGCTCGTCGCTGCGGCCACCTCCGGCTACTCCGCCGCCTCGTCGAGACCGAGGATGTCGATCACGAACACGAGCGTGGCCCCGGGAGGGACCGGCCCCTGCCCCGCGTCGCCGTATGCCAGGTCCGGCGGGATGACGGCGAGGATCTGCGAACCGACGGTCTGACCCTCCAGCGCCTCGGCGAAGCCGGGCACCACCTGATCGAGCGACAGCACCGCCGACGCCCCGGCCTCCCACGTGGAGTCGAAGACCTCTCCGTCGTCCCAGGTGACGCCTGTGTACTTGACCCGGACGGGGACGTCACCGGTGACGACCTCGCCGTCGCCCTTCTTGAGCACCTCGACGGCGAGTTCGTCGGGCGCCTCGGCGTCGGGAACGATGATGCCGGGTGTGCCGTCGGGCGCCAGCACGACCGTGGGCATGCCCCGGCGCGCGTTGTACTGATCCTCGCCGTCCGCCCGGTCGGGGTAGACCTGCTGCAGATCGATGACGAAGATCGCGGTGTCATCCTCGGCCAAGCCCAGGCTCGCCGCAGCTTCAGGCAGCATGTCCTCCGGCGCGACCGCCCCGATGATGAGCGAGCCCTCCGTGGCGCAGTCCAGCATCTCGGCGATGCCTTCGTAGGCCTCGGCCCACTGCGACACCGGCACCACCTGGGTTCCCGACTGCAGCAGCGTGTCGCCCGTGCTGCCGTTGACGACGGTGACGTCGAACGCGACTTCCTGTGCGTCCGAGGTCACAACGGGGCCGTCGCCGACGGTGATGTCGCGGTACACGGTCTCGTCGACGTGGACGGGAGCCGCCACTCCGATGGTGTCGCCCGAGATCGTGATCAGGTCGAGCACCTGCGCGTCACCCCCGTCGCGCGTGCACGACGCAGCAGGGTCGGCGGATGAGCATCCGACCAGAGCGAGGGCGGAGAGGCCCATGACGGCGGTGATGGCGGGAATCCTGCGCACCGGTACAGCCTAATCGGTGGCGGGGTCGGGGTCCGCCGACCCCGCAGCGATCCGCGCGCCGTCCGCGGCACGCTGGGCCTCGCGCACACGCTTGCGCAGGTTCTTGTCGGTGATCTGGCGGTCGCCCACGGCGCCCGGGGTCCACAGCTCCACGTCCTCGTCGGCATAGCTGGGCTTCTTCAGCGCCCGCTTGCGCACATCGGGGGGCACAGCTCCCGGGGCGAGACGTCGAGCGGTGAGGAGGAACCCGGTGTGGGCGACCATTCGGTGGTCGGGCCGCACGGCGAGTCCTTCGACGTGCCAGCCGCGCACCATCGTCTCGCTGGCCTCGGGATCGGTGTAGAGGCCGGTGCCGCGGATGTACTCGGCCACGCGGCTCAGCTGCGTCGCGGTGGCGACGTAGCAGAGCACCACGCCTCCGGGCGTGAGTGCCTCAGCAACGGCGTCGATGCACTCCCACGGCGCGAGCATGTCGAGCACGACGCGGTCGACGGACGCCGGTTCCACGGCGCCAGGCAGGGACTCGACGAGGTCGCCGACGACCACGTCCCAGTTCTGCGGCGTTCCGCCGAGGAACGTCTCGACATTGGCGCGGGCCACCTCGGCGAACTCCTCGCGGCGCTCGAACGACACCAGGCGCCCGGCAGGACCGATGGCCCGCAGCAGCCACAGCGACAGCGCGCCGGACCCCACACCCGCTTCGACCACCGTGGCGCCGGGGAAGATGTCGGCCTGCGCCAGGATCTGCGCGGCATCCTTCGGGTAGACGATGGCCGCGCCGCGGGGCATCGACATGACGAAGTCGCGCAGCAGCGGGCGGAGGGCCAGGTATTCGTGGCCGCCGCTGTTGGTGACGACCGATCCGTCGGGCAGGCCCACGAGCGCTTCGTGGCGCAGGACGCCGTGGTGGGTGTGCAGCTCGCCGCGCTCGCGCAGCGTGATGGTGTGCAGCCGCCCCTTCGGGCCGGTCAGCTGCACGCGGTCGCCGTAGCGGAAGGGACCGCTCGGTCGGGTGAGGTCCGCGGTCATCGGGACTCCTTTGCGCGGTGGTCGGCATGGAACTCGGCGACGTCGGCGGCGGTACGCCCCTCGAGCGTCGGCCACAGTGCGTGCGCGCCGGCGCCCGTCAGCGACACCATCAGCGGCACACCGATCGTCGCCGCGCCGGCGGCGACTGCCGAGCGCAGTCCGTTGGGCGAGTCCTCGATCGCGACCACCTCGGCGGGGGTCACTCCGAGCGCCTCGCAGGCCTGCAGGTAGGGATCGGGGAAGGGCTTGGGCCGAATCGCGTCGTCACCGGCGATGATGACGTCGAACGCCTCGAACGGGATCTGCGAGACCACGGTCTCGGCCATGCGCCGCAACGACATCGTGACCAGGCCCGTCTTCACACCCGCGTCGCGCAGGCTCGCCAGCAGCTCCTGCGCGCCGGGACGGAAGGGATTGCCGAGTTCCCGCAGCTGCCGCATCACCTCGTCGGTGAGGTGATCGACGATGGCATCCTCGTGCATGCGCACCCCCGCTTCCTGCAGGATGCGGGCGGAGTCGTGCAGCCCCAGGCCCACGAGCCCGAGTGCCTGCTCGTGCGACCAGGTGCCGCCGTGGCTCTCGATCAGCGGCGTCTCGGCCGCCATCCAATAGGGCTCGGTGTCGACGAGGGTGCCGTCCATGTCCCACAGGACAGCGCGCAGCGGGGCGGGGGAAAAGAGGGCTGTCACCTCCCCATGCTACCGACGGGCGTGGCGCCGCCCGCCCGCGTGGGCGGCGCCCGGCCTATCCTTGGTGAGACGAAGGGAGACACGTGGAGGGTCTGGGACGCCGCGTGCTCGTGGCCGCGTTCGACGGCTGGAACGATGCCGGCGAGGCCGCATCGGGAGCTGTCACGCTGCTGCGCGAGGAGGGTTCGTACGAACCGGTCTTCTCCGTCGACCCCGAGCTGTACTTCGATTACCAGTACACCCGGCCGCAGATCGCGCTCGACGCGGACGGCCGCCGCGTGCTCACCTGGCCGCAGGCCACGCTCTGGCGCCCGACCCGTCGCGCCCGCGGCACGCAGCTGTGGCTGCTGACCGGCGTCGAGCCGGCGCGGGCCTGGCAGGGGTTCGCCGCGGAGTTGATCGATGTCGCGCTCCGCGAAGACATCACCGGAATGGTCTCTCTGGGCTCGATGATGTCGGATGTGCCGCACACGCGGCCGATCTCGGTCGTCGCCGGCAGCCACAACGAGGAGCTGCGCACCAGGCTCGACCTCGAGCGCTCGACGTACGAAGGCCCGGTCGGCATCCTCACCGTGCTCGACGAAGCGGCCGACGCCGCCGGCATCCCCTCGGCGTCGCTCTGGGCCAGCGTGCCGCACTACGTCGGGGGTCACACACCGTCACCCAAGGCCACTCTTGCCCTGCTGGACAAGCTCGAGGACCTCACCGGCGCACGGGTGCCGCGCGGCACGCTCGCCACCGAGGCGGCCGCGTGGGAGGCATCGATCGACGCCGCCGCGGCGGACGACGAGGAGATGACCGAGTACATCCACCAGCTCGAGCGCACCCGCGACACGTGGGACTCCCCCGAGGCGTCAGGCGACGCCATCGCGCAGGAGTTCGAGAAGTACCTGCGTCGCCGCGGCGACGGCCTGGGTCCCACCAAGCCCGGCCGCGACGACCCGCCGCGGCACTGACCCGCGTCTGCCTCCGCGGCGACGACCGACCGCGGGGTCAGGGCTGGATGACGCCCATCGACAGCAGCACGATCAGCACCGTGCCCAGCGCCACGCGGTAGATCACGAACGGCAGGAAGCTGCGCTTGGAGATCCACTTCATGAAGAAGGCGATGACCGCCAGCGCGATCACGAACGCCACGACGGTGGCCACGAGGGTCTCCGGCAGCGTGAACGGCCCCTGCTCGTCCCAGCTCTTGAACAGCTGGTAGAAGCCGCTGCCGAAGACGGCGGGGATCGCCAGCAGGAACGCGTAGCGCGCGGCATCCGCCCGCTTGTAGCCGAGGAAGAGCCCCATGGTGATCGTGCCGCCCGAGCGCGAGACGCCGGGGACGAGCGCGAGCGCCTGCGCGAACCCGAAGGCCACGCCGTGGGGCACGGTGAGGTCGTTCAGCTCACGGCGCTTCGCGCCCACCGCGTCGGCGATGCCGAGCAGCAGACCGAAGGCGATCAGCATGATCGCGACGACCCACATCGAGCGGAACACCGTCTCGATCTGATCCTGGAACAGCAGCCCCAGCACGACGATCGGGATGCTGCCGATGATGATCAGCCACCCCATGCGGGCGTCGGGGTCGTTGCGCGGCGCTTTGCCCACGAGCGAGCGGCACCACTGCGTGATGATGCGGACGATGTCCTTCCAGAAGAACACCACCACCGCCGCCTCCGTGCCGATCTGCGTGATCGCGGTGAAGGCCGCGCCGGGGTCCTCGGCGCCGGGGAGGAACTCCCCCAGAATGCGCAGGTGCGCGCTGGAGGAGACGGGGAGGAATTCGGTGAGCCCCTGGACCAGGCCCAGGAGGATCGCTTCGAAGAAGCTCATGCGCGCCTTTCGGTGAACTGCTGTCAGTACGTGCGGAGCAGGTCGGTGAGAACCGCCTGTCCGAAGACGAGGGCATCCAGGGGGACGCGTTCGTCGACCCCGTGGAACATGCCGGTGAAATCGAGATCCGCGGGCAGCCGCAGCGGCGCGAAGCCGTAGCCGGCGATGCCGAGGTGCGCGAGCGCCTTGTTGTC
>NZ_JANJFJ010000747.1:0-507 GCF_024626565.1 Microbacterium sp. zg.Y909 | reverse complement strand
GGCCCGCGAGAAGGGCCTGGAGCCCGAGCACCTCGAGTTCTACTTCGACTTCTTCCGCTACGGCGCCCCGCCCCACGGCGGCTTCGGCATGGGCCTGGCCCGCGTGATGATGCTGCTGCTCGGGCAGGACTCGATCCGCGAGGTCACCTACCTCTTCCGCGGCCCCACGCGCCTGGCTCCCTGAGCCGCGCCGAGGCCGTGAGACCACATCTGGTCGCCGAAACGATGGGAACTTCCCGTCGTCTCGGCGACCAGCTGTCGTTTCAGCGGTGGGGGGTCGCCGCACAGGCCGCGCACCGGCCGACGAGCGTGCTCTGATCGAGCGCCAGCGTGAAGCCGGCCATCGCGCGCAGCATGCGGGCGGCAGTGCGCAGGGCCTCGGGCGGCAGCACGACCACGGCGCCACACTCGGCGCACTGGCCGTGAAGGTGCCGGCGCCCGGCGGCGGTCGTGGCGAGGTGATACCGCGCGGCGCCGCTCGCCGCGTGCTGGCGTGAGACGACACCG
>NZ_JANJFJ010000746.1:0-527 GCF_024626565.1 Microbacterium sp. zg.Y909 | reverse complement strand
ATGACCACGACCACGCCGCCTGCGGGCGCGCTGGAAGGCCTGCGCATCCTCGACCTGGGCGGAGAGATCGCGAACTACTGCGGCCGGCTGTTCGCCCAGCTCGGGGCCGACGTCATCCTCGTCGAACCTCCGTCGGGCTCGAGCTACCGCACCGCGCCCCCGCTGGCCGGTTCGGGCGCCAGCCTGCGCTTCGCCTATGACAACGCGGACAAGAGGTCGATCCGCATGGACGTCGCGACGAGCGGGGGGCGCTCCGCTTTCGCACGCCTCGTCGCCTCGGCCGATCTCCTGCTCGACGACAGGACGCAGCACGACCTCGGGGCCGCGGGTTTCACCTACGACGCGCTCGGGGAGTTGTTCCCCACCCTGACCACGACGGTCATCACCCCCTTCGGGCTGAGCGGTCCGTATGCGCACTACCGGGCGACGGATGCCACGTGCATGGCGTTCGGGGGCATGCTCTGGCTGGGGGGCTACGGGGACGGTCCGCCGGTGCAGCCGGCCGGACACCAGTCGTTCCGCGCCGG
>NZ_JANJFJ010000087.1:0-14711 GCF_024626565.1 Microbacterium sp. zg.Y909 | reverse complement strand
TCAGCCCGTCGTGACGGCGGTCTGCTACGCGGCGGAACGGGTGCCCATCGCCGCGGCGGTGGCGGCGGACCTCTTCGCCTTCGCGGCGAGCTACGCGTTCGCCGCTCTGCGTCTGCGCCTGGCCGACCACCGGTCGGCGCAGGTGATGATCCGGCGGGTGCACCCGGTCATCGAGGCGGTGACCGAAGACGCGCTGGTGCGCCCGGTCGCCGACATCGGCGGCTTCGTGCCGATGGGCGACATCATGTCGGCCGGCCACGAGCGTGCCGAAGCGCGACTGTTCACCAACTGAGATCCCACGAAGGCAAAGAAAGAGGAACCCCATGAGCGACAACGTTCTGCGCGTCGGAATCGGCGGCCCCGTCGGGTCGGGGAAGACGGCGCTCACCGAGGCGCTGGTGCCCATCTTCATCGCCGCCGGCCGCACCCCTGGCGTCATCACCAACGACATCTACACCCAGGAGGACGCCCACCACGTGCGGCGGGAACTCGCCGGCATCCTCGACCCCGAGCGCGTCGTGGGCGTCGAGACGGGCGCGTGCCCTCACACCGCGGTGCGCGACGACCCCACGATGAACCTCGCCGCGGGTGAGGAGATGCTCGAGCGCTTCCCCGACATCGACACCCTGATCTACGAGTCCGGGGGCGACAATCTGACGCTGACCTTCTCGCCGTCGCTGGCGGACGTGTTCGTGTTCGTGCTGGACACCTCGGAGGGGGAGAAGATGCCGCGCAAGCGCGGTCCCGGTATCACCGAGAGCGACATCCTGGTGATCAACAAGATCGACATCGCGCAGTATGTGCGCACCGATCTGTCGGTCATGGAACGCGACGCCCACGCGGTGCGAAACGGCAAGCCGGTGGTGCTCACCAACTCGCTCGACGGCACCGGGGTGCAGGAGCTCTTCGACACCATCATGTCGGTGTGGCACGCGAAGACGGGCGAACTGGTCTCGTGACCGATCTCGAGGTGGGCGAGGTGGATGCCGAGTCGTCGTCGCCGACGCCGGAGGCGGCGCCGCTGTACGGCGGGCCGCGGCTGCAGCCCGCCCACTTCGAGCCGGCGCACGTGCCGATCGAGGTGGCCCGCTACGGCACCGAGAGCTACACGCTGCCCGTGGGGAGCCCCGGCAAAGTCGGCATCCTCGAACTCGGATTCGAGCTGCGCGGACAGGGCGACTCCCAGCGCACGGAGCTGGTGCATCACTACCAGAAGGCTCCGCTGCAGATCATGAAGCCGCTGTATTACAACACCTTGCGGCCCGACATGCCGTACACGTACCTCATCACGACCGGCGGCGGCGTGCTGCACAACGACCGGCAGCGCATGGACCTCACTTTCGGCGAGGGAACCTCAGCGTTCATCACGACCCAGGCGCACACGAAGGTGTACCGCATGGTTTCGGGCTACGCCACGTCGATCATCAACATCGACGTCGCCGAGGGTGCGTATGTCGAGTACCTCCCCGACCCGCTCATCCCCTACGCGAACTCGCGCTTCTACCAGCACCTGACGGCACGCGTTCATCCGGATGCCACCCTGCTGGTCGGCGAGACGGTGTACGCCGGCCGCCTGACGCGAGGTGAGCGCTACGCCTTCGATGCCTACGCGAGCGACCTCGAGGTTCGCCGTCCCGACGACCACGGCGGCGAGCCCGTCGCCATCGACCGCGTGCGGCTGGTGCCGCGCGACGGTCGCGTCGGCGGCGACGCGGTGCTCGGCGGCCGCGACATCGTGTCGTCGCTGTACGTCGTGACCCCGCTCCAGCCCTCCGCGCGAGTGGCGGCGGCACTGCACGATGCCGTGGCGAAGGTGGTCGCGGCATCCTCCGACGACAGTGTCCGCTTCGGGGTCAGCGTCTTGCCGGCGGATGCCGGCGCGTGGTTGCGCTACGCAGGCGATGACACCGTCACGTCGCTCGCCGCGCAGACGGGCGCAGCGGCTGCGGTGCACGAACTGCTCACCGGGCGGCCGGCGCCGCTCGTCAGGAAATGATAAATCGGCAGGGAGGATCGTCATGACCGATACGCAGACCGAGAAGCGCGGTTCCGCGAGCCAGTGGGGCCTCGGGTTTCTCCACGGCCCGTCACAGATCTACTTCCAGCAGAACGTCATCACCGGCATCCTCGTGCTCGCCGCCTTCGTCATCGCGGACTGGCGCATGGGGGTGCTCGCAGCGATCGGTGCCGTCGGGGGGATGCTCGGTGGGCGCGCCGTGGGTTTTCCCCCCAGCAGCGTCGCGTCGGGTATGCAGTCCTTCTGCGGCACCCTTGTGGGTGCCGCCGTCTTCGCCGCGCTGGGTGGCGACGCGTGGTGGTCGTACGTGCTCGCCTTCGTCGGCGCTCTCGTGACCGGGCCGGTCACATGGCTGGTCAACGCGCTTTTCACCAAGACGCCGCTGAAGGTCTACAACCTGCCGTACACGACGGCGCCGTTCGTCATCGTCGCCACGATCATCGCTCTGTCGACGCTGAGCCTCGCGGTCGATTCGCCGGCATCCGACCTGCCCGACGAGCCCGTGCCGGCATTCTTCCTGTCCCTGTTGACGAACGTGTCGCAGGTCGTGCTGGTGGACAACCCCATCAGCGGCGCGCTGATCCTCGTCGGACTGTTCATCGCGAGCTGGAAGGTGGGGCTGGCAGCGATCATGGGATCGGTCGTCGGCACGCTCACCGCCATCGCCATGGGCGAGTCGTGGAGCGAGATCGCAAACGGCCTGGCCAACTACTCGGGCGTGCTGACCGCCATCGCCCTTGCGGTGACGTTCCTGAAGAGCTCCACCGCGTCGTGGCTGTACTCGCTGCCGTGGATCGTGGTGACGGCTGTGGTGACCCTCCTCATGCACCGCGCGGGGCTGGACACCTACACCTGGCCGTACATCCTGACCACCTGGGTGGCACTGATCGTTGCGCACTACATGTCGGGGTTGAAGCGCACCTGACCGGTGTCACCGCCCTCCGTGTTCTCTTGGGGGTAGAGGATCCCGTGGGGCGGTGACACCATGTGGGCATGGCAGAGGCGGGCGTGGGTCTCGAGCACGGTGAGTTGCACGCGGCCGCCCGTGGCGACGACGTTCTGGCCGCCATCAGCGCGCTGCGCATGCGCGGGGAGCGGGTCACCGCACCCCGGCGCGCGGTGCTGACCGTGCTGGCCGCGCGCGCCGACCACCTGACCGCCGATGAGGTCGCGAACCTTCTCGGTGAGGGGGACGTGCACCGCGCCACGGTGTACCGCACGCTCGACCTGCTGGCGGCATCCGGTGTCGTCTCACGCCAGCACGCGGCGAGCGGCGCCGCGCGGTATCACCTCGCCACGACCGCTGCCGGGCGCCGGCACCTTCACGGCCAGTGCGCCGAATGCGGCGCCGTGGTCGTGCTGCCGCCCGAGGCCATGCGCACTGCCGCCCGCATGCTGCGCACCATGGTCGGCTTCAGCCTGGCGCTCGATCAGAGCACGCTCGTCGGCCGGTGCGCGGCCTGTGCGGCGACCCGCGGTGGTCCCTCGGTGTGAGTGAGCGGGCTCAGGGAGCCAGGCGCGTGGGTCCGCGGAAGAGGTAGGTGACCTCGCGGATCGAGTCCTGCCCGAGCAGCAGCATCAGCACGCGGGCCAGGCCCATGCCGAAGCCACCGTGCGGCGGGGCACCGTAGCGGAAGAAGTCGAAGTAGAACTCGAGGTGCTCGGGCTCCAGGCCCTTCTCGCGGGCCTGCTCGATCAGCACGTCGACGCGGTGCTCGCGCTGTGCGCCGGTGGTGATCTCCACGCCCTTGAACAGCAGGTCGTAGGACTTCGTCAGCCCTGTCTGCTCGTCGCGCATGTGGTAGAAAGCGCGGATCTCGGGGTGGTAGTCGGTGATGAAGACGAACTGGTGACCGTAGGTCTCCTCGACGTACGCCGAGATCTGGCGCTCGCCCTCGGGGTCGAGGTCGCCGTCGGTGCGGGGGATCTCGTAGCCGCGGCTCTTCACGATCTCGCGGGCCTCGGCCAGCGGAATGCGGGGGAACGGGATCGCAGGCACCTGAACCTCGATGCCGAACAGCTCCTCGATCTCGGCGCCGTGCTTGTCCTTGACCGCCTGGATCGCCGTCTGCAGCAGCTCCTCCTGCATCGCGGCGACGTCCTCGTGCGATTCGATCCAGCTGATCTCGGCGTCGATCGAAGTGAACTCGGTCGCGTGGCGGCTGGTGAAGGACGGGTCGGCGCGGAAGGCGGGGGCGATCTCGAAGATCTTGCCGAAGCCGGCGACCTGGGCCATCTGCTTGAAGAACTGCGGCGACTGCGCGAGGTACGCGGTCTTGTCCTCGAAGTAGGGCACCTCGAACAGCTCGGCGTTGGACTCCGACGCCGACGCCATGAGCTTGGGGGAGTGCACCTCGATGTAGTCCCGCTCGATCCAGTACGAGCGCATCGCGTGCTCGAGGGTCGTCTGCACGCGGAAGATGAGGTTGTTGCGGCGCTGGCGCAGGTCGAGGAAGCGCCAGTCCATGCGCTTGTCCATGCCGCTGTCGGCGGCGATGGGGGTCTCGGGGAGAGCTGCGGATGCCACCTCGAGCGAGCCGATCTTGATCTCGACGCCGCCGAGCTTGACGCGCTCGTCGTGCTTCAGCTCGCCGGTCACGGTCAGGAAGGTGCCCGTGGTCAGCTCCGAGATGAGCGAGGTCAGCGCCAGCTTGTCGGCATCCGGCTCTGGCGCGTCGACCGCGTCGGCGGCGGGCGGACGGGTGGCCGGGTTGACCAGCTGCACCGCCCCCGTCTCGTCGCGCAGGATGACGAACTGCACCTTCTTCTGATCGCGGACCGTCTCGACCCATCCGGATACCGAGACGGGTCCGTCGGGGAGACCCTGCAGCTGCTGGACGAGAACGCGTTCACTCACAAAGAGTCAGTCTACGTGGCCGGGCCTGAGTCCAATCGCGGCATTCGGGGCCTTCCTCCAGGTTTTGCAGCCGGCTGTTCCCTACCGTGGGGGTATGACGACTGCCGCCATGACGACCGCCGCCTCCGCCGCCGACCCCTCGGAGGGCTCCTGGCTGACCGCGCTGGCCGACTGGACGGTGTCGCTCATGGACACCATCGGGCCGATCGGCGCCGGCGCGGCGATCGCTCTCGAGAACCTCTTCCCGCCGCTCCCGAGCGAGGTCATCCTGCCGATGGCAGGACTCGCAGCAAGCCGCGGTGGCTTCACGCTCTTCGAGGCCCTGTTCTGGACGACCGCGGGCTCCGTGGTGGGAGCGTTCGTGCTCTACGGCATCGGGGCGTGGCTCGGCGCCCGCCGGCTGAAGTACATCGCCGACAAGATGCCGCTGCTGCACCCTGAAGACATCGACCGCACGATCGCCTGGTTCCACAAGCACGGCGGCAAGGCGGTCTTCTTCGGCCGCATGCTGCCGATCTTCCGCAGTCTGATCTCCATCCCCGCCGGCATCGCGCGCATGCCGCTGTGGCGATTCGGTCTGCTGACCCTCGCCGGAAGCCTCATCTGGAACAGCATCTTCGTGCTCGCGGGGTTCTTCCTGGGGGAGTCGTGGCACGTCGTGGAGGCCTACGCGGACGTTCTGCAGTACATCGTGATCATCGCCGCCGTCGTCGGTGTGGCCTGGTTCATCTACGTGCGGGTGCGTGCGTTGCTGGCCGCCCGCGACGCTTCTGGCACCGACGTCGTGTAGCGGCCGACGTCCAGCGCGTGCACAGTCCGCGTCGACGTAGACTTGGCGGGTGCCTGCCGACCGCCTTCATCTCGTGCGCCACGGAGAGGTTTTCAACCCCGGGCGTGTGCTCTACGGTCGGCTTCCGGGCTTCGGACTGAGCTCCGACGGGCGGCGCATGGCCCGTCAGGCAGCCGAGTACGTGCAGGCTCAGCAGCGCCCCGTGGGCCATCTCGTGTGTTCTCCGCTGCAGCGTGCGCGTGAATCGGCCGAGCCGTTCGCGGAGTTCTTCGAGATCGACCCGCGCATCGACGAGCGGGTGATCGAGCCGACCAACGTCTTCGAGGGTCGGCGCATGAAGCGCGCCATGGCCAACCCCGCCAACTGGCTGCATCTGCGCAACCCCGACCTGCCGAGCTGGGGCGAGCCGTATGCGCAGGTCGTCGCGCGCATGGATGCCGCGATGCGCGATGCCTGGGACGAGACCGAATCGGGCGACGCCGTGATCGTGTCGCACCAGCTGCCGATCTGGATCACCCACCTCGCGATCACCGGAACGCCGCTGCGCCACAACCCCACGCAGCGTCGATGTGCGCTGTCGAGCATCACGAGCGTCGAGCTCGGCGATGACGGCACGTGGTCGGAGGTCGCCTATGTGGAGCCGGCGAGTCTGTCCGGTGCCGTGGATGTGGGAGCAGTGTGATGGCCCTTCGTGATTCCTCCCGGCCGCGCCGCGCGCGCCGTCTGCTGGCCGCTGCGGCCGCCGTGGCGCTGACCGCGGGCATGGCGGGGTGCACCGGCGGCAACGATGACCTCGTCGACGCCTACCGCGAGGGCGACACGGCCGGCTTCGTCTCGCGTGATTTCGCCGCGACCGAGATCGCGCCCGCCGACCGCGAGGACCCGATCGTCTTCTCGGGCACCGGCGTCGACGGCAGCACCATCACCAGCGACGACGTGCTCGGTGACGTCGTGGTCGTGAACTTCTGGTACGCCGGGTGCGGGCCCTGCCGCGCCGAGGCGCCGTACCTGCAGCAGGCGAACGAGGAGTTCGCCGATGCCGACGTTTCCTTCCTCGGCGTCAACATCTACGACGAGGCCGCCACCGCGGCATCGTTCGACCGCACCTACGGCATCACCTACCCGTCGATGCTCGCTCACCGTGACCCCGACCTGAAGCTCGCCTTCGCCGAGGTCACCTCGCTGCAGGCGGTGCCGACGACGCTCGTGCTCGACGCCGAAGGGCGCCTCGCCGCCCGCGTGATCGGCCAGCTGCCGGATGCCTCGATCCTTGAGACCCTCGTGCGCGACACGCTCGCGGAGACCCCGTGAGCCCTCTCGGGATCGTCTTCGACGGCGCTTTGTGGCTGGCGATCCCGATCGCGATGCTCGCTGGACTGGTGTCGTTCCTCTCGCCCTGCGTGCTGCCGCTGGTGCCGGGGTACCTGGGCTTCCTGGGTGGCGCGGCCCCCGCCCGCACCGGCGGCACGCGCACCAAGACCCGGTCACGGCTGCTGGCCGGCGTGCTGCTGTTCATCGCCGGGTTCACCGCGGTGTTCGTCGCGATCTTCGTGCTCGGGGGATCGCTCGGGCAGCTCTTCATCCGCTACCAGGACCCGATCACCCGGGTGCTGGGGGTCGTGGTGATCCTGCTCGGTCTCGTCTTCATCGGGGTCTTCGGCGTCGCGCAGCGCACCTTCCGGCCCCGCATGCGGGAGAACCTCGGACTTGTGGGCGCGCCGCTCCTCGGCGTGGCGATGGGCATCGGCTGGGCTCCCTGCATCGGTCCGACGATGACGGCGATCCTCGCCATCTCGATCAACCAGGGCGACCCGGTGCGCGCCGGCATCCTGGGCGTTGCCTATTCACTGGGCCTCGGCGTGCCGTTCATCCTGCTGGCGATCGGCTTCGGGTGGGCCACCCGTTCGGTCGCGTTCGTCAAGCGCTACATCCGCGCGATCAACATCACGGGAGGAGTGCTTCTCATCGCACTCGGACTGCTCATGGTCACCGGCGTCTGGACGGACCTCATGTCACGGCTCGGGGCGGTGATCGGCAGTGTCCAGCTCCCGCTCTGACGACGGCACCCTCGTCGACGAGGTGGACGGACCGCTGCGCCCGGGCGACCATGCCGACGGCGACGCTCCCCGCGGCATCCAGCAGCCTGCCCTCGGCGTCGTCGGCTGGGCGCGGTGGGGCTGGCGGCAGCTGACGAGCATGCGCACGGCCGTCGTGCTGCTGCTGCTGCTGGCGATCGCCGCGATCCCCGGATCGATCGTCCCGCAGCGCAGCGCCGACCCGAACGGCGTGGCGCAGTTCGAGTCCGACAACCCCGATCTCTACCCGGTGCTCGACGGGCTGAGCCTGTTCGACGTGTACTCGTCGCCGTGGTTCTCCTCGATCTACATCCTGCTGTTCATCTCGCTGATCGGGTGCGTCATCCCGCGCACCAAGCACCACTGGAAGGCGCTGCGCGCGCGGCCGCCGCGGACGCCCGCGCGGCTGTCCCGCCTCGACGACCACACCGAGGCGCTCGTGCAGGTGCCAGAAGGGTCGGATGCCGCAGCCACCGCAGCCGAGGCGATCGACCTGGCCGGGGAGCAGCTGCGCAAGGCCGGCTACCGCGTCGAGCGGTACGACAGCAGGGGTGTCTCCTCGGTGTCGGCCGAGCGCGGCTACCTGCGCGAGACGGGCAACCTCGTCTTCCACGCGTCGCTGGTCGGCGTGCTCATCTCGGTGGGTGTGGGCGGCGGCTTCACCTACACCGGACAGGACGTGCTGGTCGAAGGTGGCCAGAGCTTCGTCAACACCCTCGCGGACTACTCGTCCTTCAACCCGGGACGCTTCGTCGACACCGAGGCTCTGCCGCCGTACTCGATGACCCTGGAGGAGTTCCAGGTCAGCTACATTCCCGCCGGTGAGCAGGGAGCCGGCCAGGCGGGCGATTTCGCGGCCGTGCTGACGACGAAGGTGCCTGGCGAGGAAGAGAAGCCCGCCGAGGTGCGGGTGAACCACCCCATCGACATCGAGGGCGACCGCATCTATCTCATGGGCAACGGCTACGCCCCCGTTCTGACGGTGCGCGACGCCGACGGCGCTGTCGTCTACAGCGAATCCGTGCCGTTCCTGCCGCAGGATGCCGCGATGACCTCGCTCGGTGTCGTCAAGGTGCCCGACGGCATGCCCGAGCAGCTGGGCATGGTCGGGTTCTTCTATCCGACCGCGGCGGCCCTGGGCACCGGAGCACTGACCTCGGTGTATCCCGACCTCATCAACCCGGTGCTCACTCTGGACGTCTACGCAGGTGACCTCGGCATCGATGACGGCACGCCCCGCTCGGTGTACACCCTCGACCCGGAGGGGATGGAGCAGCTGACCGGGCGCGCCGTCGACGTCGACTCGATCGAGCTGGCCCCGGGCGAGACGGCGGACCTCCCGAACGGGTGGGGCACCATCACGTTCGAGAACGCCTCACCCGAGGGCGTCACGGGCTACGCCGAGTCGGTGCCGCGGTTCGCGTCGCTGTCGATCCACCGCGACGTGGGTGCCCCGTGGGTGCTGTTCTTCGCCGTCCTTGCGACGCTGGGCCTCATGGTCGCGCTGTTCGTTCCGCGGCGTCGCATGTGGGTGAAGGCGGTGCCTGACGGCAGCACGGTGCGCCTGGAGTACGCCGGCCTCGCCCGGGGTGAGGACCCGACGCTGAGCGCGGCTGTCGACGACGTCGCCCGGCGTCACGCAGACGCCCTCGACGCGCGTCTGCGTCGGGACCATCAGCCGGTATAGGCGTCGTCCTCGTCGCCCGCCGGTGGGCCGTCGACCATCCGTGCGCTGGGGGGATCCAGCCGCAGCCGGATCTCTCCGAGGATCATGTCCAGGGCGAGGCCGTTGTCCGGCTCGGGAAAGTCGGTGCCCGTGGTCTCCACCATGACCGGCGCCCCGGCACCCAAGAGGAGTGTGGCCGTGACCTTCTCGCCGGACGCGCCGTACGCGCTCAACTCGACCGGCCTCGCGTCGCCGGCATTGGCGAGCAGAGCCGCGTACTCGAGCACGGCATCCGCCATGGCGTCGCCGGTGAGCAGGCTCTTGTCGGCAAAAGTGAGGCGCTTCATGCCGAGAGGCTACGACGAGGTCCGCACACCTCGTACAGGGGTTGCGCAGACGGTGCCGACCGGTGTGCGTTCCGTCGCTTCGGGCGGAACCGGCTACTGCTCGCCTTCCAGCGGGATCAGCGAAATCGACGTGCCGGGCGTGATGAGCAGGTAGGCGTCCCGTCGGATGCCCTCACCCTCGTTGACCCGGAGCCACACGCTCCCGCCGGTATGAAGGCCGGTCTCGATCTCCTTCTGCAGGTCGGCGAGTTCCCGGCCGCCGACGCTGAACGAGTGTCCGCCGTATCGGATGTCGATCCGCTTCATACGACGACCTCTTCCGTGACCCGGCTGGTTTCGGTCGGCTCGGACAGGATGTAGAGCCCCCGCGTGGAGTTGGCCGTCAACATCATCTGCTCGACCCACGCCCGGTTGATGATCGGCTTGCGGCCACCGTAGAACTTGTACGCCAGAGTGCACCGCGGATGGATCCACACCGACGTGGTGCCGTCTCCCACGCTGATGTCGTCCTTCCAGGTGAACGAGAAGGACTCTCCGCGCCGCTGTTTCGCGCCGATCACCACTTGCAGGTGCGCCAGCAGCCGATCCTCGAAATCGGCTTTGACGAGGTTCTCGTACATGAACTTGCCCATGACTCCTCCTCAGCGTCTCTCCGGCCCCGACGCGGGGGGCTCGGGGACCAGATGCAGGCCCTCGACGCTGTTGGCCGCGACCGACAACGCCGCCAGCCACGCCGGATTCAGCTCGCCCACCGGACGACCCAGTTTGCAGACGATGGATGTGTCGGGATGGACCCACACGGTCATACGGCCGTCGCCGATGGAGATGTCATCCTTCCAGGAGAGGTGGAACGCCTCGCCCTTGTGGAGCTTTCCCCGCATGGCCCGGTACAGGTGGGCGAGGGCGCGGTCTTCGAAGTCCACCCGGATCCCCTCACCGAATGTCAGTCGTCCCACCGGGACCTCCTTCCGTCGCCGCCACGTCGGAGCGACACCGCACGGCCAGTCTGCGACCTGCGCCCCGGTCGGGGCAAGCACGTGGGGAAGCGGGAGTGACCGGCGTCGGCCGCCCCCGCCGTCCCGCCGAGGTGCGGGATGCGCCGACGTAGACTGGATTCCATGCCTGTGACCGAAGCGCTCTCGCTCGACGACGTGTCCGTGCTGCTGGTGTGGACCGCCATCGCGATCTACGCACTGGCGTTCATCGCCTACGCCGTCGACCTCGCGCGTCGCTCGGACCAGGCCGTGAAGGCGCAGGACACCCGCCAGCGGGCCCTCGTCGGGGCCACCGCCGGGGCTGCCGGCGCGGCATCGTCGGGCAGCGCGCAGGTCGCGGCATCCGGCCCGGACGTCGACGCCCCCGGGGGCGAGCGCCGCCGGCACCTGTGGGCGCGCATCGGCACGGCCCTGATGTGGCTGGGCTTCGTATTCCACGTCGTCGCCGATGTGCTGCGCGGGATCGCCGCCGAGCGCGTGCCGTGGGCCAACATGTACGAGTTCGCCCTGACCGGCACCATGCTGATCGTCGCGGTGTACCTGGGCGTGCTCTTCCGGCACGACCTGCGCTTCCTCGGCGCTTTCATCAGCGGGCTCGTCGTGGTGCTGCTGGGTGGCGCGACCCTGGCGTACTACGTCGAGGTGCAGCCGCTCATGGACCCCCTCAAGAGCGTGTGGCTCGTCATCCACGTCTTCGTCGCGTCGCTGTCGACGGCCTTCTTCGCGCTGGCGTTCGCGCTGTCGGTGGTGCAGCTGTTCCAGGCGCACCGCGAGGCGAAGCTCCTGCGGGTCGCCGACCGCGATCCGCAGGAGGTCTCCGCGCCCGGCGGCGGGTCGCGCCTGCTGCGCACGCTTCCCAACGCCGACACGCTGGAGTCGCTCGCCTACCGCTTCGCGATCATCGGGTTCATCTTCTGGACCTTCACCCTCATCGCCGGATCCATCTGGGCCAACGACGCGTGGGGCCGCTACTGGGGCTTCGACACGAAGGAAGTCTGGACCTTCGTGATCTGGGTGCTCTACGCCGGCTACATCCACGCGCGCGCGACGCGCGGGTGGCGCGGCGTGCGCTCGGCGTGGCTGTCGATCATCGGCTTCGCCACGGTCATCTTCAACTTCACGATCGTGAACCAGTTCTTCAAGGGCCTGCACGCTTACAGCGGCCTGAACTGACGCGCAGGCCCGCGCCGCTGCGACGGCGCGCGGGCCTTACGCCGCGGCGGCTCCCAGCACGGCCTTGGCTGAGGTCGACCGACGGCGGGTGACCGCGAGCGTCGAGGCGACGAAGGCCAGGACTCCCCAGATCACCAGGCCGGCAGCGCCCGCTCCCACGCCGCCGGCGTCGGTGAGCACGCCGAGCATGGCCTGGTAGGCGGGGGTCGTGGGCATGAGGCCTGCGATCGAGGCGAGCACGCCGGGCACGGTCGAAACAACGCCGGTGGCGACCGCCAGCACGCCGACCAGCGCGGACACCCAGCGGCCGGCGCCGCCGAGCACGGCCACCAGCGCCTGGTTCACCGCGGCGAACGCGACACCGGCGAGCATGCACAGCAGGGCGAACAGCGACCAGGTGCCGCCGTCGTATGCTGCGGCCAGCTGCACCACCCCGGCGACCAGCAGACCCTGCAGGGCGCCGATCGCCGCCGCCGGCGCGAGCGAGCGCAGCGCGAGCAGCGCCGAGGGCCGACGCGACGTGAGGGCCCGGCCCGAGACCGCACGCAGCGCCACGAACGAGGCCAGCCCGCCGAACCACAGCGCGATCGTCACGAGGAGGGGAACGGCGGATGCCCCGAACAGGTTCGTGCCCAGCCCTTCGGCGGCCACCGGGTCGGCCACGACCGAGGCGAGGTCGGCGGCCTCCTGGTCGGTGTACGACGGGAGTGCCTCGGTCGCGGTGGTGAGGCCGTCCGACAGGGTGTCCGCTCCACCGGCGAGTTCGCCGACACCGTCGGCCAGGGCATCGGCGCCGGTGGCGGCGTCCGTAGCCCCGGAGGTCAGCTGATCGGCGCCGGTCGCGAGCTGCGAGGCACCGGATGCCAGAGTCTCGGCGCCGCCGGCGAGCTCGCGGACCCCGCCCGCCGCCTGCTGCGCGCCGCCGGCGAGCCCCGCGACGCCGTCGGCGATCTGGTTGGCCTGTGCGGCGATCTCGGTGAGGCCGGCGCCGAGGGCCGGCATCTGCCCCATGCCCTCGAGGGCCGACCCGATGGCACCGGCCTGACCCACGAGGGTCGCGGCGGTGGGCAGCACCTGCTGCGCGCGCTGGGCCGCGTCGTTCAGCTGCGTGCACAGCTCCGGGGTGGCGGTCGGGTCGCACGCGGCGGCGAGCTCTGCCAGCCGCTGCGCCGATGCCGTCAGCTGCTCGTTGATCGCGGTGCTGTTGGCGGCGATGCCGGCGATGGCGTCGGTGAGTTCCTGCGGCATCTGGGGCATGTCCGCGGGGATCTGCGATGCGATCCCGCCGATCGCGCCGGCCAGCTGCCGCTGACCGTCGGCGAGCGTCGTCGCGCCGCCGGCGAGCGAGTCGAGTCCATCGGCGGCCTGGGTCGCTCCGCCGGCGAGCGCTCCCGCGCCCGAGGACAGCTCCCGTGCGCCGTCGGCGATGGCGCCGGCGCCGGTGCCCAGTGCCCGCACGCCGTCGGCGAGGCTCGTCACGCCGTCGCCGATGGTGCGGGCGCCGTCGCCGAGCTCCGCGGCACCGTCGGCCGCCGTACCCAGCTGGTCACCGAGCGTGGTGAATCCGAGGAAGACGTTCTCGAGGTACACCTGCGAGAGCTGGCTTCCCAGCAACCCCGCTGCGGCCTGCGTGACCTGCGCGGTGATGGCTTCGTCGACGACGAGGCTGTCGGGGGCGGTCTCCACGACGATGGTGGCCTGCTCCGGGGTGCTGCCGGGAGCGGTGGAGGTGGCGGCGGCGGAGAAGTTCTCCGGAATGGTCACGATGGCGTCGTAGCCGCCGTCGGCCAGTCCGTCACGGGCATCCTCGTCGTTGGAGATCGTCCAGGTGAGGTTGCTCGGCAGGTCGTCGGAGCCTTCGACGAGGCCTGCTGTCAGCTGCCGGCCCAGCGGCACCAGCTGATCGTCGATCGTGACGGGCTCGTCGTCGTTGACGACGGCGAC
Source organism: Microbacterium sp. zg.Y909 (assembly GCF_024626565.1). Classification (NCBI taxonomy): domain Bacteria; kingdom Bacillati; phylum Actinomycetota; class Actinomycetes; order Micrococcales; family Microbacteriaceae; genus Microbacterium; species Microbacterium sp. zg.Y909. The sequence continues at coordinate 847 of NZ_JANJFJ010000087.1, read as the reverse complement.
GTTCATGGCGTCGAGGCGCTCCGTGGGGTTGTACAGCGCGGCGACGAGCACCCCGCCGATGAGCACCGGGAGCAGCAGCACCCCGATGAGGGTGAGCCACGTGACGGGGCGGCGCGAGCGCGCGCGCTCGAGGAGGAGGGTCATGCGAAGGCCTTGCTTTCCGCGGTTCGGTCAGACGCGGCATCCGTGTCGGGCGTGGGGGATGCCGGTCGGTCGTTGAGGATCAGGAGGGTGGGCTCGGGTCGCCCGGCCGCGGCGAGCACCGCACGGGCACCGCCGTCGGAGTGGCCGGATGCGACGACCGTGAGGGCAGCCCTCGGGTCGCCGGAGCGCTCGCGCAGGGTCTCGGCGGCCTCGCGCAGCAACCGCGCGGCTTCGGCACGGTGCTCGGCCGGAAGGGCGTCGAGCCCGTCGATGACGACGAGGCGAGGGGAGCCCGACAGGGCGTGGCGCAGTGCACGCACCGGGTCGCCCTCGGCGGCGAGCAGGGCGACGGAGACGTGCGCCCTCACCCAGGCCGCGCGGCCGGGCAGCAGGTGGCCGGCCACGCGCAGCAGACCGTCGTCGGGGGTGATGCGCCCGGCGACCATGAGCGCGAAGGCGCGTGCGGCGCGTCGCTCGCCGTCGACGAGCAGGGTGCCGCCGTCGTCGACGCGGAAGGTGCAGTCCCGGAACAGGGTGACCTCGCCGCGTCGACCGGCGTCGGCCGTCAGGGTCACACCCTCGCCGGCGACGGCCGCGGGCCGCTCGGGCCAGTGCGCGGTGCTGAGCTCGCGCTCCACCGCCTCGCCTTCGATGTCGAAGTGCGGCAGCCGGCGCTCGAGCCAGCGCGGCATCCACCAGGCCT